>NZ_DFTS01000053.1:13871-14181 GCF_002383015.1 Idiomarina sp. UBA4206 | reverse complement strand
GCGTTCCCAGTCCTTGTCTTCCAGTGGGTCGACTTTGTATTGCAAGTTGCTGTCGAAAACGTTGGACTGCTTCAGGTTGGCAATAATAGCTTTTATATCAGCTTCGGCGTCAAACAAGCCCGTCGCTAAGGTGTGTTCCCACAATATAACGTCGCCGGGGCGAGGCTCAAAAATGGGGGTATCAGCGCCGTCGCGGTATGTAACCGCCTGAGCGCCGTTAGCCATGAGCATGTCCCCAACCTGGGGAGCATGCTCTTCACTGCAGGAAAGCGTCAGTTGTATCCAGGGCATTAATTAATGCCCGCCCAAA
>NZ_DFTS01000053.1:660-13857 GCF_002383015.1 Idiomarina sp. UBA4206 | reverse complement strand
AAGGTAGTGAATATTGGTACCACCGTGCTGGAAGTTTTCGTCTGCCATAATCGATTTTTGCAGAGGAATGTTCGTTTTAATGTTCTCGATGATTAATTCACTCAAAGCATTACGCATACGGGCTATAGCAATATCGCGGTTTTCGCCGTAAGTAATCAGTTTACCTATCATTGAGTCATAGTTAGGCGGTACTTTGTAATCGGCGTAAACGTGTGAGTCCCAACGAACACCAAAGCCGCCCGGAGAATGGAAACGAGTGATGGTACCGGGAGATGGTGTAAAAGTATCAGGGTCTTCGGCGTTAATGCGGCACTCAACCGCATGACCGCGAATAACGACATCTTCCTGACTAATCGATAGTTGGCGGCCTGCCGCTATGCGCAACTGCTCTTTAATTAAGTCGATACCTGTGACCATTTCAGTAACCGGATGCTCAACCTGAATACGCGTGTTCATTTCAATAAAGTAGAACTCGCCGTTTTCATACAGAAACTCAAAGGTACCAGCACCGCGGTAACCCAGCTCTACACAAGCTTTCGCACAACGCTCACCAATGAACTTGCGCATCTCCGGAGTAATACCGGGAGCTGGCGCTTCTTCAACGACTTTCTGGTGACGACGTTGCATAGAGCAGTCACGTTCACCTAAATGAATGGCGTTACCTTGACCGTCGGCCAGAACCTGAATTTCAACATGGCGAGGGTTCTCAAGGAATTTTTCCATATAAACAACAGGGTTGCCGAACGCTGCACGAGCTTCGTTCTGAGTCATACTAATAGAGCTAAGCAATTCGCTTTCGTTTCGTACAACTCGCATACCGCGACCACCACCGCCGCCTGCTGCTTTAATAATAATTGGGTAGCCGATGCGCTTGGCGATCTTCATGCACTCTTCGGGATCTTCGGGCAGTGGGCCGTCGGAGCCTGGTACGCAGGGAACGCCGGTTTTCTTCATGGCTTTAATGGCTGACACTTTATCACCCATAAGGCGAATGAGATCAGGTGTTGGGCCAACAAAGATGAACCCGGACTGCTCCACCTGCTCGGCAAAGTCAGCGTTTTCAGCAAGAAAACCATAGCCCGGATGGATGGCCGCAGCATCGGTAATTTCAGCGGCGCTGATAATACGTGGGATATTCAGGTAGCTTTCGTTTGCTGGCGCTTTACCAATACAAATCGCTTCGTCAGCAAGTAAAACGTGCTTTAAATTTCTATCAACCGTCGAGTGAACTGCCACTGTTTTAATGCCGAGCTCTTTACAGGCTCGCAGTATGCGCAGTGCAATTTCGCCACGGTTGGCAATGACCACTTTATCTAACATGACAAATTCCTGCGGTTACTTTATTCAATGACAAACAGAGGTTGATCAAATTCAACTGGCTCTTCGTTGTCTACTAAAATTTGCTTAACGACACCGGACTTGTCAGCTTCAATTTGGTTCATCATTTTCATGGCTTCAATAATGCACAGTGTTTCGCCAGCATTAACACGAGAGCCTACAGTGACAAATGGCTTGGCATCAGGCGATGGTGCTTCATAGAAAGTTCCAACCATAGGCGAACGAACAACATGACCGCTAATTTCTTCGCTGGCTGGCTCCGCTGAAGCTGCTGGCTGGCTTGCCGGTGCCGCCGGGGCTTGCTGAGGCGCCTGTTGAGGCTGTGGCGCATACTGCATTGGCGCAGGTTGCGCACTGTAACGGTTAATCCGAACGGATTCTTCACCTTCGGTTATTTCCAGTTCAGCAACGCCAGATTCTTCAACGAGCTCAATCAGTTTCTTAATTTTTCGGATATCCATGCTAACGTCTACCTTTAGTTATCTGTGTTATTCAATATGTTTAAAGCTGCTTGTAATGCGTATTCGTAGCCACGGGCGCCAAGCCCGCAGATAACGCCGTCAGCCACATCGGCTAAATACGAGTGGTGGCGGAAGCTCTCCCGGCGATAAATATTAGAAAGGTGTACTTCGATAAAAGGGATTTGCACAGCGAGCAGAGCATCACGCAGCGCAATGCTGGTGTGAGCGTATGCTGCTGGATTGATCACGATATAATCGACAGAGTCTTTGGCGGCTTGTTGGATCCAGTCAATCAATTGATGTTCAGCATTTGACTGTCTGAAATCGAGCGAAGCGGAGTGCTTTTGGGCAATAGCGTCTAACGACTGGGCGATGTCATCCAGACTTTGACTACCATAAACCTCTGGCTCACGTTGTCCCAGTAAGTTTAGGTTAGGGCCATTTAGCACCAATATTTTAAAACGTTCTGCCATTGTGCCGCCATCTGCTGTGAAGTTACGGTAACTATTAAAATTGACCATAACTTTCAGTTTGGGTTCCTATAACAACAGTATTATAGGGAAAAAAAGCAAGATTGCAGCACTTTACTGGTCTTATCAGCGCATTTAGGCACAAGTTTACTCGGAAACTATCTTTTCCAGATGCTTTTCAAAATCTTCAGCGTTCATATAACCGGTAACTCGATACTCAGCTCGCTCCTTGCCTTCAGGGTCAAAGAACAGAATTGTGGGTAACCCCAATACCTGGTAGCGGCTTAGAATTTCAACGTCTTGCGCGTTATTGCGAGTAACGTCGGCCTGAATCAGTGTAAATTGCTCAAATTGTGCCTGAACGCCGGTATCCGAAAAGGTATATTGCTCAAACTCTTTGCAGGCAACACACCAGTCCGCGTAAAGGTCCAGCATAACCCAGCCGTCGCTATTTTCGACTTGTTGCTGTATTTCGTTAATGCTACTTACCTGGGTGAACAAGCCATGACTTTGCTGCTCTAACTGTGCTTTATTGACTTGCCAATAGCTTCCCGCGGTAGCCATAGCAGCCAATAAAATAATTGCAGTGACTTTGGTTGCAGTCCTCATTGACTGGCTGATTGCTACTGCCAGTGATACTGCCGCTAGAATGAAATAGAAAATCCACAACCACATACTGATGCTGGTGGGGAGTAATCGTTCTACTAAAAATAGACTGACCGCTAAGAGTAACCAGCCGAAAAACTGTTTCACCACCACCATCCATGCTCCGGCTTTTGGCAGAAGCTTCCCGCCGCTCAACCCGAACAATATTAATGGAACACCCATACCCAGGCTTAAGGCATAGAGAATTGCTGCACCGTTAATAATGTCGCCGGATTGCGCGATAAAAAGCAACGCGCCTGAGAGCGGAGCTGTGGTGCAAGGCGATGCAACCAGGCCTGAAATAGCTCCAATAACAAAGACACCAACAACATTGCCGCCGCTCTGCTGACCACTTAGGTTTTGTAGTTTTGACTGCCAACTAATGGGCAGTTGCAGGGTATAGGCACCGAGCATACTGAGTGCAAAGAGTGCAAAGAGTGCCGCAAGAACAAGAAGTACAACGGGGTGCTGAAAATAAGCCTGATACTGCATACCTGCTGAGGCGACGACCAAACCTAATAAAGAATAGGTAATGGCCATGCCCTGTACATAGATAAAAGAAAGCCAAAGCGTGTTTTTCCAGGTGCGTTCACGGTTGCCCAAAACCACACCGGATAAGATGGGGTACATGGGAAAGACGCAGGGAGTAAAAGCTAAACCAATACCCAGGGCAAAAAATAACAGTAAAGTGATAATTAAGTGTTGGTCTTCTATCCCGAAAAGACTGTTACCAGCGTTCTCTGCTGGTGCTGAAATGTCGCTGTTACCACCATTTGTAGGTAGTTTTATCTGCTTTTCTGTTGGTGGGTAACAAAGTCCTGCATCGGCACACCCCTGGTAAAGTATGGTAATGCTGTCACCGGAAAAAGATGGATCCAGCGTAAAAGACCATTCAACGTAGTCACGGTAAACAACTGACTCGCCAAAAAACTCGTCCGTATGAGACTCTCCTTCCGGGAGTTCGGGGGCTTGCGCAGCAGCATTTGAGGGCACAACCTTGAACCGGTGTTGATACAGGTAGTATTCCGGGGCGATGACCCAACTGACAGTGATCTTGTCGCCGTCAGTTTCGCTATCAAAATCAAAAGCCTGATCGACGGGTAAAAACTCATTCTGTTGCTGAAAAGGGTTAGATTGAACACCATGAGCAACGGGCGCAACCAAGGTTAGCGCTACGGTAAAAAGTATCAGGCATGAGATGAGCCGTTTTATCATTTGACTGAATCCTGTATCCACGTCAGGTAATCGGGTAATCCGTCTTCTATGTTAATGCTGATTAACTCCGGGGAATCGTATGGGTGATTCGCACTGACAAAGTCTTTTATGTCACCGAAGCGTTCATCGGTTGATTTTATCAGCATAAGCCACTCTTCATCTTCATGTATTTGCCCTTGCCAGGAGTAAATCGATGTCATATTAGGCACTATATTGACGCAGGCGACGAGCTTTTTCTCAACTAAGTTGCGGGCAAGTTGTTTCGCAGAAGAGTAACTGTCTGTGGTGCATAAAATCAATTTGGGTTGCTGAGTCATAGAACCTCCATATAGCGCCAGTGAGTCTGGCAAATTACCATAAAATTTTTTGCGCTTCCCCCTTGATAACAAAAATTCCTCCCCCATTTAATGAGCACGATGATTTTTACACGCCCTTAGGGGTACTAACCACTAACAACAATAGGTTGAGGAGTTATCAACAATGAAACTTCGTCCTTTACACGATCGAGTCATTATCAAACGCATTGAAGTCGAAGCGAAATCGGCTGGCGGAATTGTTCTGACTGGTTCTGCGGCAGAAAAATCTACGCGCGGTGAAGTCGTAGCGGTAGGCAAAGGCCGTATTCTGGATAACGGTGAAGTGCGTGCGCTTGACGTAAAAGCCGGTGATAAAGTGCTGTTCAGCGAAGGCTACGGTGTAAAAACCGAAAAAATCGATGGTGAAGAGTATTTGATCATGAGCGAAAGCGACATTCTGGCAATTGAAGAATAAGACGCCTGAGTCGCTTATTAGCACAACCGAATAAACGTATTTAAGAGGAAAGCAAAAATGGCAGCTAAAGAAGTCAAGTTTGGTAATACAGCACGTCAAAAAATGCTGAAAGGCGTAAATGTTCTTGCTGACTCAGTAAAAGTTACTTTGGGTCCAAAAGGCCGTAACGTTGTATTAGATAAATCGTTTGGCGCACCAGTTATCACTAAAGACGGTGTTTCTGTTGCGAAAGAAATTGAGCTGGAAGACAAGTTCGAAAACATGGGCGCTCAGATGGTTAAAGAAGTGGCGTCTAAAGCAAACGACGAAGCGGGTGACGGTACGACAACTGCAACCGTTCTGGCTCAAGCCATTGTTAACGAAGGTTTGAAGTCAGTAGCCGCGGGTATGAACCCAATGGATCTTAAGCGCGGTATCGACAAAGCCGTTATTGCCGCAGTTGAAGAGTTGAAGAAAATTTCTCAGCCTTGTGCCGATAGCAAAGCTATTGCTCAGGTAGCGACTATTTCTGCTAACGCGGATCACACGATTGGCGAAATCATTGCTCAGGCAATGGATAAAGTAGGCCAGGAAGGTGTTATTACAGTTGAAGAAGGTCAGGCACTGACTGACGAGCTGGATGTTGTTGAAGGTATGCAGTTCGACCGTGGTTACTTGTCTCCTTACTTCATTAACAATCAGGAAAGCGGTTCGGTTGAATTAGACAACCCGTTCATTCTTCTGATTGATAAGAAAATTTCTAATATCCGCGAATTACTGCCGGTATTAGAAGGTGTTTCTAAAGCCGGTAAACCTCTGCTTATTATTGCGGAAGACGTTGAAGGCGAAGCGCTGGCAACTCTGGTTGTGAACAACATGCGTGGCATTGTTAAAGTTGCAGCGGTTAAAGCACCAGGCTTTGGTGACCGTCGTAAAGCGATGCTGCAGGACATTGCTGTTCTGACTGGCGGTACTGTGGTTTCTGAAGAAATTGGCATGGAGCTGGAGAAAACTCAGCTGGAAGACTTAGGTACCGCGAAGCGCGTTGTCATTACTAAAGACAACACGACGGTTGTTGATGGTAACGGTGATGATGGCGCTATTGACGGCCGCGTTAACCAAATTAAACAGCAGATGGAAGACACAACGTCTGACTACGACCGCGAAAAACTGCAAGAGCGTCTGGCTAAATTAGCTGGCGGTGTTGCGGTGATCAAAGTCGGCGCTGCTACTGAAATGGAAATGAAAGAGAAGAAAGCGCGCGTTGAAGATGCGTTGCATGCAACTCGTGCGGCCGTTGAAGAAGGCGTAGTGCCCGGTGGTGGTGTTGCCTTGATTCGCGCAGCCAGTAAATTAGGTGACCTACGCGGTGACAACGAAGATCAGAACGTAGGTATTCGTCTGGCATTACGTGCAATGGAAGCGCCTCTGCGTCAAATTGCTATGAATGCTGGTGCTGAAGGTTCTGTTGTTGCTAACAGTGTTCGCGGTGGCGAAGGTAACTACGGTTACAACGCTGGTAACGACACTTATGGCGATATGCTGGAAATGGGTATTTTGGATCCAACCAAAGTTACTCGTTCAGCACTGCAGTTCGCAGCTTCTGTTGGCGCGCTGATGATCACCACTGAAGCGATGATTGCTGACATTCCACAAGATGACAACGCAGGCGGTATGCCTGGCGGCGACATGGGTGGAATGGGCGGTATGGGCGGCATGATGTAGTGCGCTCAAAGCTCGTTTAAAGAAGGGAGCCACTGCGGCTCCCTTTTTTTATGGAATTTTTTTGTAAAATAGTACTCTAACCGAATGGTAGTGTCCTTGGCGAAAGTATGGGAGGAAAATTAGCATGCGTGTTCAAGGTATATTAGGAACAGTTTTATTAGCTTTTAGTTTTTCGGCGTTAGCTGGAACGGCTGAGGTTTCGTGGAAAGATGTTGATAGTTACACAGATATTCGACCTGCGGATGGCCTGAAAGATCGTTATCAGCAAAAGGTAATGGACAATTTGACTGAACACTTTCAAAGTTTGGCCGAAAAACTGCCTGAAGAGCAAAAGCTAGAAATTACAGTAACAGATGTTGACCTAACCGGTCGTCTTGAGCCCACGTTTGGACGCTCAACTTCCAATTTCGTCCGTATTGTTCGGGAAATAGACTTCCCCAGAATGGAATTCGATTATCGCTTGGTTGGTAGTGCGGGAGAAGTTTTGAAGGAAGGCCAGGCAAATGTGAAAAACATGAGTTTTAACTACGATGGCCTGGCGTCAAGAGTACGTCGAAATGATCTGTACTTCGAAGAAGAAATGCTAACAGAGTGGTTTGAAGAAACGTTACTTAACCAGCCTGACGAATAGCTTTAAGGCGAGCAAGAGTTTCAGTCATCAACTGTAATTGTTGTACCAGTAACTGCAGCTGTTGTTCGTTGTCTTTGTTTTGTTGCCACTTTTCAAAGTTAGCAGCAATTTCGTTTAGATATGGCTGAAAACGGTTGCCTTTGCTTTCAAATACAGTTTGTTCTGCGAATACACCCTGGAACTTGGCTTTGCCTTGTTGACGTAAATCGTCAAGGTATTGGTCGGCATCAATAACTTGGCGATACAGTTGTTGAAGGTGTTCTTGTAATTTAACTTCTACACTTTCCAGGTTGTCGCTCATAATTTATCCTTTGTTGATTCATTTGTGCCATCCGGCATGATAGCTGTTTTACTGAGCTCCCCCGCCTGCTCGCGTACAAGGCGGGGAACCAGGAATCCCGGTAGCTCGTATGTCATTTGTTGCCACAACGTCTGGGCTTTATCATCGCCGACGGCGAAATGGCTGGCGCCTTCTACCTTATCCAGTTGATGTAAGTAATAGGGTAAAACACTGGCATTAAATAACTTCTCACTGAGCTGAGTAAGAGCTTCGATATTGTCATTCACACCATTTAGTAAAACGCTTTGGTTTAATAAGTGTATACCGGCGTGATGCCATTCTTTTAAAGTGCGAGTTAAGGTTTCTGAAACTTCGTTCGCGTGGTTCACATGCAAAACCAAAACGCTTTTAAACCGACTTTTACTCAGCAAATCTTTCAGCTCGCTTGTCAAGCGAGAGGGTATCACAACTGGCAATCGACTATGAATGCGTAAGCGGGTAAGTTGTGGCAAAAGCTCAAATTCTTTAATGAGATCTTTAAGCCGTTTGTCATTTGCCATTAATGGGTCGCCGCCACTTAGAATGACTTCGTTGATTTCCGGGTTGTCTTTAATGTAATTCAGTGTGTCTGATAACTGCCGTTTACTGAAGGTTAGCTCGTCATAAGGAAAATGACGGCGGAAGCAGTAACGGCAGTTTACGGCGCAGCCCCCCTGCAATATCAGTAGCACGCGACTTTTATATTTGTGCAGCAGCCCCTCTACCGGTCCTTTCTGCTCCTGCAATGGGTCTGTGCTGTAACCCGGTGCTGAGTCAAACTCGTTGCGTAACGGGAGCACTTGTCGTAGCAAAGGGTCGTTGCTGTCCCCCACTTTCATTTGTTCAACAAAAGGCCTGGGGACTCGCATGGAAAATAGCTTTCTCGCTTTAATGTCACCTAAAAACAACGAAGGCTCTAAACCAAGTGCACGCAGCAAATCTTCGGGTCGGGTGTAGGCTTGCTTCAGTTCGAACTGCCAGTCGGGGCGGTCGTTTAGAGAAATGGGATACGCTGACTCGGACACTTCGCCTCCGTAGCTGCTGCAAATAGCGTATATTTTACCTGAAAAAAGTCGCTATTTGTTTTATTATTGCGCGCAAATCATCAGGTATTTACAAAGGAAAGTCTCGTTATGGCGAACTACAGCACTAGTGAATTCAAAGGCGGTTTAAAAATCATGCAGGATGGTGAGCCTTGCTCCATCGTTGAAAACGAAATGGTTAAACCGGGTAAAGGTCAGGCCTTTAACCGTGTAAAAATCCGTAAGTTGATTAGTGGTAAGGTGGTCGAAAAGACGTTTAAATCTGGAGAGTCCGTTGAGGGTGCCGATGTTATTGAGCTTGAGTTATCGTACTTATATAACGATGGTGAGTTCTGGCACTTCATGAATAACGAAACCTTTGAACAGGTGCCTGCCGATGAAAAGGCGGTAGGTGAAGCGGAAAAATGGCTTGTTGAGCAAGATGTTTGTACCTTGACGTTATGGGAAGGTAAACCTATTAACGTTCAGCCACCAAATTTTGTTGAGCTAGAGATTACCGAAACCGACCCGGGCTTGAAAGGTGATACGGCTGGTACTGGTGGTAAGCCTGCGACTTTAAGCACAGGTGCCGTTGTTCGCGTACCTTTATTTGTGCAAATTGGCGAAGTGATTAAAGTTGATACCCGTTCAGGTGAATACGTTTCCCGGGTGCAGAAGTAACCTAAGATGACGATGAACTGGCGGCCGACAGCGGATTGGTCAGTGCTTGTTAAACGCGCTGAGTTAATGCGACAAGCCCGCCAGTTTTTTTATGAACGACAGATAACTGAAGTCGATACGCACCTCTTATCGCAGTTCGGTGTCACAGACTGTCACCTGAATAATCTCACAACCGAGTTCAAACACCCATTCCCTTCAGGAAAGAAAAAGCTCTACCTTCAGACATCACCGGAATACGCAATGAAGCGAATTCTTGCTGCTTATGGGCAAGATATTTTTCAGTTAAGCCATGTGGTTCGTGATGATGAAATAGGCCGTTTTCACAACCCTGAGTTTACCTTACTTGAGTGGTATCGGGTTGGTTACGATGATGTTCAGCTAATAACCGAGGTTTCTGAGCTGCTAACGTCACTATGTGGCGCACCGGAAACTAAAGTGGTCACTTACCAACAAGCTTTTATTGAATATCTGGGCGTGGATCCATTGAGTAGTGCAGGTGTGGATACAATACGGCGACACCTGGTTGAGCGTCCTTCTTTGTCGGAGTGGATGTCAAAGGAAACAGGCGAAGACACCATTCTACAAGTGGCTTTTTCCGAGCTTATTGAAAGCCAGTTTCCTGATAATAGACCAATTTGTGTAACCGAGTTTCCACAGTCACAGGCTGCTTTGGCCAGAATCGACAGCAATGATGCACGTGTCGCACGCCGGTTCGAGTTTTATTACCGTGGGGTGGAGTTGGCTAATGGTTATCACGAACTTTCGGATGCCGCTGAACAGCGTGTCCGCTTCAAAAAAGATAATGAGTGGCGAGAAAGGCATGGGCGGGAGATTCAGCCTGAAGATACCCGTTTACTCGATGCTTTAGACTCCGGTTTACCTGCATGCTCTGGTGTTGCTCTGGGATTTGACCGACTTTTGATGATTATATGTGGAGCAAACACAATAAGTGAAGTCCTGCCTTTTGCTATTGATACAGCATAAGTTTTCGCTGTTTAGAAACAATTTCTCATGATCTCCCTTGGTTATTCTTTCCGTATGTTATAATATAACAACTAAGCGTTTTCGAAGAAGGTATTGCCAAGTATGTCAGCAGAAACATCCAAAAACTTGGATAAAGCAGGAATCTGGATCACCACCTTGTGTGCGATTCACTGCCTGCTGCTGCCTGTTATTCTGCCGCTACTAGCTATGGCGGGGTTGGCCTTTATCGGTGAAGACGCGTTAGAAAATACTATTTTAGGGCTAAGTGTTGTTGTGGGGCTCTGGTCGTTGATTAGTGGCGCACGTAAGCATGGCAAATGGCACCTTTTATCATTATTACTTTTAGGTGCCGTTATTTACTCTCAACGGGATATTCTGGGCCACTGGGGCGAACCTATTATTATTCTCTTCGGTGCCGGGCTGATTATATACGCTCATGTATCCAATCTACGCTTAAACCGTAAGCTCAACTTTTCTACCCTTGCTGAAGAGCCTGCTCAAAACTAGTTGTGCTTTTCTAAAACCACGCCTGTTTCAATGTGATCGGTATAAGGGAATTGATCAAACATTGCTGCCGCTGTGACCTTATGAGTAGCCGATATCGCCTTAATATTGTCTATTAGCGTACTTGGGTTGCAGGAAATATAAATGATCCGCTGGTACTGAGAAACCAGTTTCAAGGTGTCTTTATCTAACCCAGCTCTGGGCGGATCGACCAATACCGTTTTGCAGTCAAAACTGTGAATATCTGCGTCAGCCGCTCGCTTTGATTCAAGCTCACCACTTAAAGCCGCACTAAACTCTTCAGCTGACATGCGTACAACAGTAACATTCTCGATGCCGTTTAACTGCGCCCCTTCACGGGCTGCAGCAACCGAGCCTTTGCTAATTTCGGTTGCCAGTACCGAATTGAACTGACCGGCCAATGGCAGAGTGAAATTTCCATTACCACAATAAAGCTCTAGTAAATCATGATTATTTTGGCCCGCCTGCTCACTGACCCATTCAATCATTTTCTCGTTAATACCCGAGTTTGGTTGAGTAAAGCTATTTTCGGTCTGAATTGACTGGTAGGTTTGCCCATTAACTTGAACATTCTCGATAACTGATTCAGAACCAAAAACAACTTTTTGTTTACGAGCCCGGCCAATTAGATGAACAACATCAGCAAAGGATTGAAGATAGCCATGTAACTCTTTTGCTTCAGCCTGCCACTCTTCTTCTAAGGGGCGGTGATAGAGAAGTGATACGATGGCCTGGTTGGACTTTGTCGTTAGAAAATCGACCTGAAACAACTTATGCCTCAATAAGGGTTTGTCGATAACGTGGCCTATGACCCCCTGCATCAGGCTATTTATAAGCTTGCTTCCCGGAGCAAAGTCATCTTTACGTATTTTTTCCCGAGTTTCAGGGTTAAACATAATGTAGTAAAGATCATCACCTTCGTGCCATACCCTGAACTCAGCCCTCATACGGTAATTGACAGGCTCTGATGGAAAAACGCGAAAGTCTTCAATACCAACTTCACTAAAGCTTTGGCGAATCTTATTAGATTTTTCAATAAGCTGTGCTTCGTAATTTAAAGTCTCGATAGACCGATACGTCATTTATCATACCTGTGTAAAATTTGGTTACAATTTGTTACAAATTGTGGCAACTTAATTTTGCCGACGAAAGAATAACTATTCTCTCACGTTGTGTTGGCCCTGAAAATTCAAAACATAAAAAACACAGGGTTAATTATGAAACTGTTATCAAAAAAATCTCTCGTATTTTTAGCTTGTTCTTCAGTCCTAGCGGCATCTGCTCAGGCTGCTAATGATAAAGAGCGAGTGATTGTTGCCTTTAAACCAGGTAACAAAGCTGCAATTGAGTCTGCAGTGGCAAAAGCTGGCGGGCAGAAGAACGTTGATTTGTCACGCTATAACGCGATGTCAATCACGGTTCCTGCGAACGCGCTGAAAGGGCTCAAGAATAATCCTAATGTTGAATACGTAGAAGCCGATGAAAAAAGACATTTAATGGCATCGGAGTATGAACCCAACCAACCCTACGGGATTTCTCAGGTCCAAGCTGATCTCGTTTCGGATGCTGCTGCAGGTAATACAAAAGTTTGTATTATCGACTCGGGCTACGATTTAGGGCACCCGGACTTACAAAGTGCCGGTGTTGATGGTAGCTATGACTCGGGAACAGGCAACTGGTACACCGACGAAAACAGTCATGGTACTCACGTAGCCGGTACAATAGCCGCACTTGCAAATGGTACGGGTGTTGTTGGCGTATTGCCAAATGGCAATATTAACCTCCATATTGTAAAAGTGTTTAATGCCGATGGTTGGGGATACTCCTCTTCACTGATAGCAGCAGCTGACGAATGTGCGGCGGCTGGTGCAAATGTTATCAATATGAGCCTGGGCGGCGACCGTGGCAGCAAAACCGAAGAAAGAGCTTTTGGTGACCTGGACTCACAAGGCATTCTGAGTGTTGCTGCTGCGGGCAACGCTGGTAATACTCGTCATTCTTATCCTGCGTCGTATGATGCGGTTGTCTCAGTTGCTGCAGTTGACGAAGCGAAGCAAGTTGCTTCTTTTTCTCAGCAAACCAATCAGGTTGAACTGTCGGGCCCTGGTGTTGCGGTTTTATCGTCAGTACCTCGCGGAATGGGTGAACGTTCCGAGGTTACTGTATCCAATACTGCATACGATAATTTAGCGATGGATGGCTCTGCTAAAGGCAATGCATCCGGTGCATTAGCGGATTGCGGCATTGGCGACCAGGCTTGTGCTGACGCAGTTGGCGATATTTGCTTAATTGAACGTGGTTCAATTAGCTTTGCGGAAAAGGTTCAAGCTTGTGAAGCCGGCGGTGGTGTTGGCGCTATCATATACAATAATGAGCCTGGTGTCGTTTCTGGCACGTTAGGCGAAACCGTAACATCAATTCCTTCTGTTGT
>NZ_DFTS01000053.1:0-501 GCF_002383015.1 Idiomarina sp. UBA4206 | reverse complement strand
TGGGAGCTTCTGCAACCGTATCTGTAGAAGACAGTGACTGGGCTTTCTTTGACGGGACGTCAATGGCGACCCCTCATGTTGTTGGTGTAGCTGCGTTAGTCTGGAGTCACTATTCAGAATGCTCCAACGGCGATATCCGTTCTGCATTGGCATCAACCGCTGAAGATTTAGGTACTGCTGGTCGTGATGATGCATATGGTTATGGGTTAGTCCAAGCTAAGGCAGCTTACGATTACTTGGCAACTAATGGATGTGGCGGATCGGATGGCGGTACCGACGATGGAGGAGATACTTCTGGCCCAGGTAACGGTAATGGGAAAGGTAATGGTAAGAACAAGTAGTAATACATACCTTTAGTAATAAGCAAGAAAGCCTCCATATACTGGGGGCTTTTTTGCTTTTAGGTTATAAAAAATGTTGGTTCAAATAACATCTGAGCAAACTTTACGCAGTCAGCAAAAAAACAGTTATAAAGGCTTAAAAAGCGCTTGACGGGGCGAG
>NZ_DFTS01000067.1:66075-75950 GCF_002383015.1 Idiomarina sp. UBA4206 | reverse complement strand
ACGAAGTAATACATCATGCCCAGGAAGCCGGCTGTCAAAAGGAAACCTACAGCGTTATGTCCGTACCACCATTGAACCATGGCATCTACAGCACCTGAGTAGATTGAATATGACTTAGTAAACGACACTGGTATCGCGAAGCTGTTCACAATATGCAGCATGGCGATAACAACAATAAAGCCACCGTAGAACCAGTTCGCCACATAAATGTGCGATGTCTTACGAATAGCCAATGTCCCAAAGAAAACAATGAGATAAGCAACCCAAACGACAGCAATCAGGATATCGATTGGCCATTCCAGTTCTGCATACTCTTTGCTGCTAGATAGGCCCAAAGGCAGAGTAATAACCGCTGCAACGATGACGGCCTGCCAACCCCAGAAGGTAAAAGCTGCCAACTTATCTGAGAACAAGCTCACTTTACAGGTCTTTTGAACCACGTAATAAGAGGTAGCAAAAAGTGCACTGGTACCAAACGCAAAAATAACCGCGTTAGTGTGTAGTGGGCGAAGACGGGAGTAGGTTAACCAAGGTGTATTGAAGTTTAGCTCTGGCCAGACTAGCTGAGCAGCTATCAATACGCCCAACGCCATACCGACGATACCCCAAATAATGGTCATGACAGTAAACTGCCGAACGACCTTCATATTATATTCGATCGGTTGTTGTGGAATTGTTTGACTCATCTTTTAAATCCGCAGTGATTAAGATCAGGAAAAAGGTGACTTTTACCAGACACGATCCATGTAAAAGTACGTGCATTTTACGTCTTGTGACTCAAAAGGTACAGGGCAGATTACTATTGTCCCTAGTCTTTTTAAGGTTATTTTGTTTTAAACCGGCTCACAAGTTGACTCAGATCAATGCTGTTTTTACTGAGATCCCGGCTTACTTCAGATACCCGCGTATTTGCGTCCTGGTTAGCATGGGAAAGGTCAGAAATGCCCGTGATGTTTTCATTCAAATCTTTAGTGACCCGACTTTGTTCATCGGTGGCTGATGCAATTTGTATGTTCATACTGGAAATATTGGCGACCGCTTCCTGAATTTGGCTGATTGCTCGTTCGGCTTTCAACGCCTCTTCGTTGGTCGATGCTGAGCGGTGCTCCACATCATTGATAATTTGACTGACCTCTTTAATTGCTCCCTGAATGCTTTCCACAATAGAGGAGATTTCATCGGTTGAATGTTGGGTTCGGGTTGCTAAAGTCCTGACTTCATCAGCAACTACAGCAAACCCACGTCCTGCATCACCGGCCCGGGCGGCCTCAATAGCTGCATTTAATGCAAGTAAGTTCGTTTGTTCAGCAATTGCAACAATAACACCGAGTATATTACCAATCTTATCTGAACCGTCCTGTAATAACCGGGCCTTCTCACCGGCTTTACCCAATTCAGAGGTTAGTGCCTCAATATTATTGACCGATTCACGAACAATAATTGCTGAACGACCAGCTTCTTCATCGGCAGTATTCGCTGAATCGGCGGCCTGACGGGCATGGTCGGCAACTTCCGAAGCCGATGAAGATAATTCAGTGATTGCTGTAGCGATAGAACTTGTTTGAGAACTTAATTCATCACTCTGTCGACTGCTCGTAGCCGATAAGTCAGTGAGTTGACTAGCAGCCTCGCTTTCATGTTTAGCACTTTCCTGAACGCTTTGTACGAGTTGCTGTATTTTGTGTACAAAAGTATTGAAAGAGGTCGCTAATTTAGCGAGTTCATCAGAGCCAGAGTCATCGAGCCGCCGGGTTAAATCACCTTCACCTTCAGCAATATCAAACATGGCGTTATTAATCGTTTTCAAAGGACGAGTAATACTGCGTATGATCAACACAAGCACTAAAAGAAGGGGAATTGACAGGAATGCAGCTAAACCAGCTAATTTGAAAAATTCCTGCCACAACATGCTGGTAATATTATCGGTGTACTGACCTGTCCCCATAATAAGGTTCCAGGGTTCAAATACTCTTATTCTGCTAATTTTAGGAACCAGGTTGTTGGCATCACTGCCTTTTTGCCATATGTATTCCACGGTAGCGCGGTCAGCTGAACGTGCTTTCTGGACCATTTCCTGAAACAGTCGAGTGCCTTCCGGATCTTCGTAGCTGGTTACATCTTTGCCGACTAATTGTTTAGAGAAAGGGTGTTGTACTAAAACACCGTCACGACTTAGCGTAAATATGTACTCCACGCCTTCGTAGCGAATGTTATCAAGGCGAGCATAAGCTTCCGTTCTGGCTTCAGATTCGCTGAGGTTACCATCCTGATATTGCTGGTGATAATGGCTGACTATGGTATGAGCTGCGTCAAGTACGGCGTTGAGTTTACGTTTTTCTTCCTCAACCAACAGGTTATTCAAAATGAACATCATAAACGCGACCATTAGTGCAGTACCTAAAGCGGCAATTCCCAGTAGTGAAACCAGTCTCTGCGTAATACTTAACTGCTGTATGATCTTCATTGATGATCCTTAGTCAACCGACGGAAAGCTTACTTAATAAGCTATCGGCAGTTTACAAAATATTTACAGTAAAAAAATAGAGCAAAGATCAATATTTTGTCTAAGAATTCACCCCTCGTTTTTTTAGTACCAGCGCAGATAGTGCAGGCAAAGTGAAAATAGTAACAAGCGCAGCACCTATGAGACCAAACATCACAATAGCCCCAACCCCGCGGTAAAGCTCTGTACCAGCGCCTGGAATAAAGACCAGGGGAGCAATACCACACAGTGTTGTTAAAGTGGTAATAGTAATAGGTCTGACCCGCGACAATAGACCTTCCTGAACGGCTCTCTTGATAGGGTAGTTTTCTTTATCACGTAGGTAGATTGCACGCTCCACAACCAAAATAGGGTTGTTGATTACCGTTCCCATAAGAATAAGAAAGCCCAGCATAGTGATCATATCGAACGGTTGATTTAGCGGTTGTAACCCAAAGACTGGCAATAGCTGACCAACACCATTCATCAGAGCCAAGCCGGCAATACCTGCACTGATCCCCATGGGAATAGTCGCCATAATAAGCAGGGGGTAACCCCAGTGAGCAAAAATAGCCACCATCAGCAGATAAATAATAGCTATTGAGATAACGTAGTTTTCGCTTAATGCTGCCTGCGTTTCTGCCAGTTGATCGGCAGCTCCCGATAACTGAGTGGAGATGTCTGCTGCTATAACGCCTTGCTCTCTTAAGTGCTGCAGCACTTGGGTTCGCACCATTTCAACACCGGACTCAAGAGCCACCGATTCTGGAGGTATAATATTCAAGGTTACGGTACGTCTACTGTCTACCCGGCGAACCGTACTGGTATCAACTATTTGGCGCACTTCGCTAATGGCGTTTAGTGATACCGGGCGGCCATTTACGTTAAGAACGGGTAAGTCATCCAGCATTTCCGGGGTTACTTCGGTACCTTTTTCGCTATAAAGATACATATCAATTTTATCGTCGCCCTGGAAATACTCACCGACAAAGGCACCGCCTGTCAGCGCAGAAACCGCATAACCAAAACTGTCTGCATCTAGACCTAACTCACTCATACGCTCCCAGTCGGGTCGTATTTCTAATAGGGGTTGTGCCAGCGTAAGTGAATTAGGAGTTGACTGTATTCTTGGGTTATCAAAAACCTCCTGTGACCGGTTATATATTGCACGCGCCGCAGCATAAACTTCATTAAGCTCCCGACCACCAACATCCACATTAATGCTGCGGGTGCCGCCGTCATTACTGCTAATAATTGATCCTTTAGCGGCAAAAGCCCGCATACCCGGATAACGTTCGTAAACCTCTGTTATCACACCCATTAATTCGTCAATTCTGTTTTTATCACGAGTCTCAGCAATAATACGAATGTTTGAGGGTGCCACACTAAGGCTCATTGTCTGAAGCGCAGGAATGGTAACGCCTGAGCGTGTTACTTCTGCCTCTTCCGTCATTAAAGCCGGATCAAAAATAGCTCTAATTTCGTCACCAATAGATGACATGGTTTTTAAGTTGTAGCCCGGCGGTGCACTCATTGTGGCGAAGGTTTTTGCTTCTTCACCCTCTGGCAGATATTCCGCTGGCGGCGTTAGAAACCACCAAATACCTACGACCGCAACAAAAGTAACGCCCACAGTGGTTAACTTGGAGTTCTTTGAAGCCAGTAACTTTTGACTCGCAGAATCAATACGGTTAGTTAATTTGTCGGTGACTTTTGTTTTGGCTTCAGCAGGGAAGTAGGCCGCTAACAAAGGTACTAAAGTTACAGCGACAAACATTGAGGCAATAATCGATGCAGAAATGGCAATAGCAATATCCGAATAGAGCTGCCCGGCTTCCTGAACGATAAAGAGTATAGGAAGAAAAACCATCACGGTCGTGAGTGTTGACGTGAGTACCGCAGTCCAGACTCGTTTTACTCCCTCAATAGCCGCTTCTTTAGGATTTAACCCTTTACGTCGCTCCAGCTCGATACTTTCCAGCACAACAATCGTGTTATCCAGTGTCATGCCAATGGCAAAGGCAATACCGGCTAAAGAAATAACATTAATGGTTCTGTCGAGTAACAGCAGCCCTAAAAAGCCGGCCAGAGTACAAATGGGGATGCCAATCACGGCAATAAGCGTTGCGCGCCCGGAGCGCATCAATCCGTACATGACTAAAGTTGCAAATAGGGCGCCCAGTAATAGGTTAAAGAGCACATTTTGGACGGAACTTTCCACATAGCGAACATCGTCCGAGTTTAATGTAATTTCCATTCCGGCAGGGCGAAGTAACTCTTCATTGATGCGTTCGACTTCGTCCATCATGGCATACTTGATATCAATGACATTAGAACCAAGTTCACGTTGAACCTGCAAGCTAAGTACCTGCTGGCCTTTGAACCAGGACTCGCTGTTAAGCTCAAAGTGATTAAAATCGATGTCAGCCACGTCTTTAAGTCTAACCAGGCTGTCACCGGTCCTACGGATAATTGTGTTTTCAATTTCTTCAAGTGACTCGAACCGACCAACGGTTCGTAGCAAAAAACGGCGTTTACCTTGCTCCAGTTCACCTGCCGAGGTGTCGCGGTTACGACTGCTAATTGCAGAGCGAACCTCATTAACCGACACGTTGTATTGAATGAGGGCGTCTTTGTCCATCAGAATACGAACTTGTCGCTGAGCACCGCCGCTAACGTTTACCTGAGATACTCCGGCAACCGATGACATTCGCGGTCGTACATTATCCTCAATGTAATCTCGCATCATAACCATATCGATATTCTTCGGATTATCCTCAATAGGAGCGACGCGAAAGTACATGAAAGCATTACTTGAAAAAGACGCGGAAAAAATTCGAGGTTCGTCGACATTCGCTGGGTAATCCGGCACCTGACTTAACGCATTGTTAACCAGGATTAATGTTTCAGTAACATCAACACCAAAAGGAAAGTCCAGTTCTATACTCGCTTCGCCATTACTTGCACTGCTTTCCATGCGCTGTAAGTTAGGTACCGTACGAAGAAACTCTTCCTGCTCGATGAGTATTTCTTTCTCTATGTCCTGAGGCGTAGCACCGGGCCATTGTGTCTGAACAGAAATGGTTCGAACTTCTAAATCCGGTATCATTTGTACGGGAATACGGAGTGCCGCAGTAATGCCCAGCAGGCAAAGGATCAAGATAGAGACTATAGTTACGTGCTTATGCTTAATAACCGCTTCAATCATAATCCGCAGACTCCGTCAGCTCCAAAGCCTGCCCATCGGTCAGGGCCTCATTCCCCCGGACTATCACGCGCTCACCATTATCCAGGCCGTTTTCTATTTCCACATAGCCGTTAAACCTCAGGCCAAGTTCCACCGGTCTTTCAATTGCCTGCCAATTATCATTCTCTTTTTTTGCGACCCAAACCGATGTACGGCCATCACTGTAACGCACTATAGCGTCTTGCGGCACGGCGGTTTGTCTGCGTTTTGTATCAATTTCAAAGGTTGCAGTTAAAGGTATGCCTGCAATCCAATTGTCCGGATAGTCGCCCGTAATGCGAACCCGAAAAGAGCGATCATTTCCGTCCACATAGGGCACAACTCTTTTAATACTAGCGCTAATAGAAGTTTCTTTGTGACTGAGTTTCACCAATGTGTCAGAGTCAATAGAAGGGTAATAAGACTGCGACAGAAAAACATCGGCGTAGCGGTCTTTGTCGGCAACTAACTGAAAAACATTCTGATCAACACCCAGCCATTCACCAAGGTCAGCGCTTCGGTTTGTGATAACACCATCATAAGGCGCTTTAAGTTCATGATATTCTTGGTTTACTTCGGTTTCTTTTAACAAAGCTCTGCTTTCAGCCAGTTGTGACTCTGCCACCTGAACCCTGGTACGCGAACGTCGTAAGTCACTTGCTGGTACAAAGTCCGTTTCAGCAAGTGTGTCTAATTCATTCAGTTGTTGTTTTTCATCTTCCAGAGTCGCCTGAGCACTTTGTACCTGCGCTTGCAAAGACTCTATCCGGGAGTTTATCTGACGCACATCTAACGTGGCCAAAACATCTCCCTTACTGACCGAGTCGCCGGTATCCTTTTGAAGCTCTAATAGTTTCCCTTCAACCGCAAAACCAAGCTGCGAGTTATTCATGGCTGAAAGGGTGGTTGGTACTTTAACTGTGTTTACTATCGGTTTTTTATTCGCCTCGATATACTCAACGGGTGTTTGAGCCTGCGTTGTACTAGCGACCAATAACGACGTTACTATTAAGGATTGTTTTAACCACGATGTCATCATTCGCACTCAGCCGGTTATTTAAATTGAATATTTTATAAGCTACGCAAAAGTTCAAAGATTCGATTACTATTGTAGACCAGAGCTTTAATTTAAGGTGCCTGCTATGAGTCTTACCGATCCAAAAACATTTGAGTGTCCTTATTGCATGACAATTAACGATATTGAAGTGGACTGGTTAAATGATATTGGGCAACAGCAGATTGTCGATTGCCAGGTCTGCTGTCAGCCAATAGAAATAGAAGTAATACAATTAGGCGATGAGATACAAATAAAAGCGCACCGCGATGACGAATAGGGTGGGCTTTATGAAGTTATATAGCAGCGATTTCTTTAGAGGCTTGCTCGAACCCTTGTTGACGGGGTTCATCGCCCATATTCATTCCTTCTGCACGAACTACAGTAACGTCAGTAATTCCGATAAAAGAAAGTGCCTGCTTTAAGTAACTTTCCTGATGATCCAATGCCTGCATATCACCCTCAGAATAAATGCCCCCACGGCCTGAAGCGATATAAACTTTCTTGTCCTTAACTAAGCCCTGTGGACCTTGTTCCGTATATTTGAAAGTTACTCCGGCCTGCAGCACCCGATCAATCCAGGCTTTCAACTGCGTAGGGATAGTAAAGTTGTACATGGGCGCACCAATAATAATGGTATCTGCATCAAAAAGTTCTTGTACCAACTCATTAATCAAAGGTTTATCTTCGGCTAAAAGCTCTTCAGCCGTAAGGTGATCAACCGGGTTGGCAACCAAGTCGCGGTACACAACCGTTGTTTCTTGGTTATTTTTAAGCTGAGAGAGAATGTCGCGAGTTAATTGGCGACTAACTGACTGATCAATAAAGATACCCGAATCTAAATGTAAGACTTTCATACAAACCTCATTATTCTCTTTTTTAAGATAGGCACAGTATAATTCGTTCCAAATACTTTAATAAGAAGCTAAAATGAGAACTTACGTTCCATTAACGGAACCTTGAGGTTTTTATGTCTTTTCCCGATGTCACAAATTACTATCTATTTGCCCAAGTTATCGCCTCCGGCAGTATTAGCGCTGCCTCAAGGGATTTAAGTCTGCCAAAATCAACCATAAGCCGGAAAATGACTCAATTGGAGGAGGAACAGGGCACAAGACTTTTTCACAGAAGTCGAAGCGGCCTTAAACTAACTGATGTTGGCCGTGAGTTTCTGGTGCATTGTGAACGCCTTGTCAGTGCTGCGGAGTCAGCTCAACAAGTCACTCAGCGTCTACTGGATAAGCCGCGAGGAAAAGTTGAAGTTAGCGCGCCTTATGCAATCAGTCAGAGTTTGTTAGTTCAGGTGTTACCAGAATTCATGAGTTTGTACCCGGAGGTCGAAATCCAGCTCGTGGTTACTAACCGTCCAGTGAATCTGGTTGAAGAGGGCATTGATGTTGCCTTGAGGGTTAGACCCACCATAGAAGACTCCAGCCTGATTGCCAGACCAATTAGCCAGGCACCTCAGACACTTTACATTGCGCCCGGCTTAATTCAGGACAAAGCCATTCTGAAACCCGAAGATTTACTAAAATTCGAGCATCTCAGTATGCACTACACAAACGGCCGCTATGGCTATGAACTGATTCACAGTTCGGGCCAGCAAAAGAATATCAGAATAAAACCACGGCTTATTACCGACGACATGATTGTGTTAAGAGAAGCCGCAATCAAACAATTAGGGATTGCCGCTTTACCTAATTACCTCTGTAACGAAGCGGTCAATAATGGCGACTTAGTTCCGGTATTAACCGACTGGCATTTGCCAATCGGAATTATGCATATGACGTACTCACACCGACGGGGAATTCTTCCCGCTGTACGTGTTTTTATCGACTTTCTTGCCGAAAAGCTTCCAGATCTAGCTCAGCAGCAGTTTTAAAAAGTAAGCACTTCGTAGTGCTGTTATACTGATATAGTTATTATTTAACATAATATACATTATACGCAATTATGTATTTGAAGCAGATACCTTCAAATTCCGCTATTTCTTTAGAAGGTTCTTCGGTGGTTCCCCGGTTGGCGTTGCCAAGGAATAAAGTACGCACCACCAATACAAGAAATTGAACTCTGGCATTGGTTGTTTCTGGCGTCGTGACAAGATGACAAAACGACAACGTTACCGCCTAAGTTGTACATTTAGCTCTTAATCTGTCTAAAGCCTGTTGTCGACTTGCAGGCTGCATTGTTCTTCTCCGTTTTTTATTACCACAGCAAAACGCTCTCAATTAGCCATTTCTGTTATCATGTCTTTATTGCTAGTTAAGGAAGAACAATTCAATGAAATTAGATAATTTCGCATTGCAGCCACAAACAAATGAATGGCTGAATGAGCTGCCGGCCGAACTTAAAGAAGATGCATTAGTTGGACAAAGACGAGCTGTTAATGCATTGAACAACGCCTTGCGCCAACAAGGCACTTATTCAAATATCTATGCGTTGTTTCCTACAGGGCTTTTGAAGCGCGATCTTCTCGACTCATATTTTAACGACAACCATTGGGAATTTACGCAGTGGTATGACTGGATTTACCTGGCAAACCCAACAGATCCACTAAGGCCATTATGCGTGAATTTACCCTCAGGTAGCGCTGATGCCGCTATCAAAGCTATCTGGGGGTTTCTGCAACGTCCACTAGACCAGCGCGACGAGGCCTACAAAGCGATAATTGAGCAGTTTGATACCCATAAGTTGCGTGATTATATGCAGCAGATTAGAGATAAAAAAGCCGAGGAAATTCAGGGTGAAAGTCTGGCTTCTGTTCTTGTAGGACATGAACACCCTGCCCCTTATTATTATTGCGACCGCGTAACCGAAGAGCGTTTGTTCGGACATATTGGGGTTCAATCCATTGAAGGCACAGTTAGCTCAGAGCTTCACCTTATTGAAGCGGGCTTACTGCACAAAGCAAATGGCGGTGTATTGGCCATTGAAGTTGCGCAATTGCTGGAAAATATCAAGCTCTGGAAACGTTTAAAGGACGTTATAGAAGGCGGTGAATTTGAATGGCCAAGACAGTCTCCTGATTCAGGTGCTGCTTTTTTCTATCGGCCTGAGTCAGTCCCTGTGAGCATAAAAATTGTTTTACTCGGCTCTCGCAACGAGTACGCGCA
>NZ_DFTS01000067.1:60691-65986 GCF_002383015.1 Idiomarina sp. UBA4206 | reverse complement strand
CAACGAGTACGCGCAACTGCGCGAATACGACGAAGACTTCGACCATTTTTTCCCGTTTCTTGCGGACTTTCATGGTCATTACGCGACACAAAACGAGCCAGTAGCGCCCTACTTCAATTATTTACAGTATGTATGGCAACTGGCTGACGTATTGCCCTTGAGCACCGACGGTTATTCTGCCTTGCTGCGCGTTTGTGCCAGATATACCGATTACCAGCAAGAATTGACACTTAATACAGTCAGTCTGCTCCAGCTTCTTCGGGAAGCCAATGATTGCGCGTTGCAGAATCAACACGCAAAAATTGATAAAGCAGCGATAGATTTAGCGCTTCAGCAACAACGCGATCGCGAAGGTAACCTTGCCGAACTCAGTCGACGCAGCATTCTTGAGCAGCAGGTCCGAATTGATACACACGGCACCGCCGTTGGTCAATTGAACGGTTTGACCGTTGTGACTATGGGCGGCAGTGAGTTCGGCGAACCTTCCCGAATTACCGCGACCATTCACTACGGTGACGGCGACATTATTGATATAGAGCGTAAATCTGATCTCTCCGGTAATATTCATACCAAAGGCGTCATGATTCTAAGTGCTTATTTGGCTAATCAATTTGCCCGCCATGAACCTTTGTCAGTCTCAGCAACCGTTGTGTTTGAACAGTCTTACTACGAAGTTGATGGAGACAGCGCGTCACTTGGCGAGCTTTGCTGCTTAATTTCAGCCCTGGCAGAACAGCCCGTTAAACAGTCTCTTGCCATTACCGGCGCGGTTGACCAGTTTGGCAATGTTCAGTCAATTGGTGCGGTCAATGAAAAAATTGAGGGTTACTATGCGCTTTGTGCACACCGGGGACTTAACGGTGAGCAAGGTGTCATTATTCCGCAGTCAAACAAACATCAACTCAACCTTAATGACGAAATCGTTGAAGCCGTAAAAAATGGGCAGTTTCACGTTTATACCGTTGAACATGTCGAGGAAGCCTTAGAGCTATTAACCGAAGTACCAATTAAAACCCTTTTCCAGCACGTGCGAGACCGTACATTGGATAGTTCTGACAATGATCAACCTCGCAGCTTTTGGCGCCGTATTTTTAGCTAAGAAAGAACTTGTCGGATTTGTTTGGCGTACAGTTGTACGCTAAACTGCGCCCTAGTTTTTGAATAACTAAATTAGGGTATTTATGAATCAGTCGAGCTTTACTCGCGAAGAACTTCTGGCCTGCAGTCGCGGGGAAATGTTTGGTCCTGGCAACAGCAAGCTGCCAGCCCCCAATATGCTAATGATGGATCGCATCATTGAAATTAATGAAGACGGCGGTTCGGCCGGCAAAGGTTTTATCCATGCTGAGCTCGATATCCACCCTGACCTTTGGTTTTTTGATTGTCACTTTAAGGGTGACCCTGTCATGCCTGGTTGTCTTGGTCTTGATGCTATGTGGCAATTACTTGGTTTTCACCTGGCATGGTCTGGTGGACCGGGTCGTGGACGTGCGTTAGGTGTTGGCGAAGTGAAATTCACCGGGCAAATACTTCCTGAACATAAAAAAGTAAGCTACTACATTGATATGACGCGAGTCATTAAGCGCAAATTGTTCATGGGTGTGGGCAATGGACGCGTGGAAGTAGACGGACGCGAAATCTATACCGCCAAAGACTTAAAAGTGGGTCTATTTACAGATACTTCTACTTTCTAAAACTCGTCTTAAACGAAAAAACGCCGATGCTTTTTTGTATTTAAGCATCGGCGTTTAAATTATCTATCTATTTACTTCTGACACTTAGCGGAATAAGCCGGTATTTCTGGCCTCCATTGCATCTCGCCAACCTCCCAGCCAGTGGGATCTAAAATCATCTTGAGTTTGATAAGGACAGTGGTCTTTTGAGCGGCCATGCAAACCAGCTTTAAAGCCTTGAGTATGTGCTCTTTCAAAGCGATCACGCTTTTGTCTTTTCATAAATCTATCCCTCGCCTGTTATTCACAGATTATTATTTAGAGAGTTGAGGCGTTTTTTTGTTGCCTCATTACTATTGATAGACTTATTTCAGGAGAGTTCAATCGTAAAAGCAGCACAGTATCCATTGACTTTTTTTAACGGATTGAAACTGTGCTACTTTTTATTTTCTAAACGATTATGATTTTTTGGTCTTAAGGAAGGCTCTTCTGCGTATTGCGGTAATAAGCAAACCAAGTGAGCCTAAAGTAAGCAGTGAAAACAGGCCGGTTGACGCACCTTCACGCTCAATTTGATTCTCTTCCTGGCGGCAGTTATTCAGTTCACCATCAACAGGATCAAGCTTGATTGTTACTGCGACTTCCCGCGTTTGAGTCTCACCCGAATCGTCCTGATACTCTTCCTGCTTGAGGGCTGTAGCAAGGATAACACCGTTATCATTTATGCTATTGGCTTCTACTATATCGTAAGGACTATCACAACTAATCGCGTCGTTTAAGTTAATAAACTCTGCAGCCTCATCGGTACTGTCATAAGCAAAACCAACGCGTTGCCGAACGTTAGACAACGTTGCTTCAATCTCGCCTGTACCTACTGCCATGCCATTATTGTTAATTGAATGAATAATGGTTGAGGATCCAGTGAAGAACCCGGGTACCATCGTCAATTCATCGAGATCAACATCATAAATGAAAGCTGTGTTTCTTAAGGTACCAGACAAGTTTTCAACTAAATAACCAGCCGCCTGGTTATTATCATTGATGTCTTTTGCTGACCCCCAGAAATATTTTTCATCTTCTGTTACAGGTACTGCTTCACCGTCGACAAAAATGGCTGGCATACGAATAGCGCCGCGCTGAGGATGGTAAGTCCAACTCTGGCCGACAGCGATACCGTTATTGTTGACAGCAAAAGCATAACTTGAGAAATCTCGATCATCTTCCTCGTTTCTTGGAACTAATGTCCCAAGCTCTTGCTGGCTAATAACTTCGCCACTAGCATCAAGCTGCCATAAGAAGCCTCTAACATCATAAATTGAACGTCGTGCAGAAAAGCTAGATCTGCCTCCGCCAAAGCGAGGATTATAAAAAGGCTCTATATTTGACGCGCCGGTGCTTTTTGTCTCAAACCAGATGTTCCAGGCGCAAACCTGAAGTGGAGCAGAAACGATATCATCTTCATCTTCTGGTTCGCAGTTAGCTATGCGCTCTTCGGATCTTGGGCTTACACCTACACTGGCGTATCCCGCCGCTAGTCCGCTATCGTTAATATCGAAAAGAGCACTTTCACCACCAAGATAATCCGTTGCTGGAGGCGTTATTGAAGTCGTTTCACCGTTGTTATACCAAACGCCCCGAGTAATGAAGTCTGAAACAAAAAATTCAGAAGTTTGCTCCTCACCTTCACCATCTGTATATGTGTATTCAATTAAACCAAACGGAGCGCTGCTGTAACCCACTGCCGAATTCTGGTTATTTATTGAATAAAAAAAGCTGTCTGTGCTGTCTTCTAACTGATCTTCGTTTGCAGGAAAGGGAACAATGGACTGAACAGTCGTATCAAAATAATAAGAACGGTTAATGCCTACCCTTTGCTGCTGAGGTTCAGAGTTTCGCTCATTGGCTATTTGCTGAATAATGTATTCTCGTTGTTCCGGCGTTAAGGTATCAACCTCCTCTATGTCGGCGATTCCCGCATTCTGCAAAATAGCTGGAGATATCTTAGTCAGATCAAGTTCAACATCGGTCGGTAGGCGCGAAACACCGACAACAAACTCCTGAGCATTGATATCCTTCGCAAAACTGTGGCGAAAATTATCAGCGGTTGGAATCTCTTCAATTTCATATTTATCTGCTACAGCAGAGAAAGATATTGTCGACACTATCGCGACTGTGAGTGTTTTCAGCGTAAATGATTTCATTATTAACTAACTACTCTGTTCTGATAAGTTTTCCAGTTCTTCCCAGCGCTCCAGATCCTGCATCAATTGCTCTTCAATACTGGCAATTTCAGTCATCACTGGTTCCGTTTTATCTAGTGGCTGTTCAAAGAACCCCGGTTCATTCATTATTTTTTGTAATTCTTCAAGTTTTGCTTCTTTGTCAGCAATAACCTTTGGTAACTGTTCTAGTTCGCGCTGCAGTTTATAGGATAACTTCTTCTTAGGCTTGTCTGAACCTTTGTCGGCCGTTTTCTGCTTATTTTGCGAACTTTTGTTGCTGTCTGACTCTTTTGACGATGCTTTGGTTCCGCTATTTGAAAATGAATTTTCAGCCTTAGCGGCTAAATAATGGTTTAGCTCAGTAAAACCACCAATTATTTCAGTAATAACGCCCTCGCCTTCAAAATACAAAACGCTAGTGGCGGTGTTATCGACAAACTCCCTATCGTGGCTGACTAACAGAACAGTCCCCTGATAATTTGCAACAATTTGCTCCAGTAACTCTAAAGTTTCGATATCAAGGTCGTTGGTCGGCTCATCCAGTACCAAAATATTGCTGGGTTTCAGCAAGATCTTAGCTAACAGAGCTCGGTTTCTCTCACCACCAGATAAGGCACGAACGGGAGTCCGGGATTGCTTAGGGCTAAACAGAAAGTCCTGTAAGTAACTAAGAATATGACGGCTACGCCCCTGAAATTCGATATCCTGCTTACCATCACCAACGTTATCCATCACGGTTTGTTCAGGATCAAGTTGCGATCGATGTTGATCAAAATAAGCAACTTCAAGGTTTGTACCCAGTTGAACTTTTCCGCTGTCAACGTCCTGCATGCCCAGAATAACCTTGATTAAGGTACTTTTGCCGCAACCATTCGGACCGACAAAAGCGACTTTGTCGCCGCGCATTAGCAATAAGTCCAAATCATTAATAATCGGTTTTTCACCAAAACGTAAGGACAGATCTTCCCCTTCAAAAACTTTTTTGCCTGAACGAGATGACTCATTAACAGACAGGTTCGCTTTGCCCTGAAGTTCCCGACGTTGCTGTCGTTGTTTGCGCAAATCCTGGAGTGCACGCACCCGACCTTCGTTACGAGTTCGTCGTGCCTTTATTCCTTGTCGGATCCAGGTTTCCTCAGCAGCTAACTTTTTATCAAACTCGGCATTGTGAGTTGCTTCGACTTCCAGCGCTTCTTGCTTCTTTTGCAAATAGGTATCGTAATTTCCGGGGTAACTGGTCAAATGCCCACGATCAAGATCGATAATTCGGGTGGCCAGACGACGAATAAATGCCCTGTCGTGACTAATAAATAGTACAGCACCAGAAAAATTAACGATTTGCTCTTCCAGCCAACGCACCATTTCAATATCCAAATGGTTGGTCGGTTCGTCCAGCAACA
>NZ_DFTS01000067.1:59743-60590 GCF_002383015.1 Idiomarina sp. UBA4206 | reverse complement strand
GTTGGTCGGTTCGTCCAGCAACAAAATGTCGGGATCAACAACCAAGGCACGAGCCAAAGCCACACGACGTAGCCAACCACCAGAAAGTGAAGCCATGGTTTCATCGGCCGGCAATTGCAGTTTCGTTAAGACCTGCTCTATTCGCGTATTCACCTGCCACCCGTTAATGGCGTCCAATTGATTCTGCAATTTATCCATTTCATCAAGTGTGGCACTGCTTGGCGAGTCAGTAAGGCTGGCTGAGAGCTCATGATAACGAGCCAACGCTTTACCCGATTCCGCCAGAGCTTCGGCAACATAGTCAAATACTCTCTGCTCAGACTGTTTGGGCGGGTCCTGAGGTAAGCGTGTTACCTTGGTATCTCCAACCCACTGTATTTGCCCAGAGTCCAGAACCACGTCACTGTCGATAGCTTTCAGTAAAGTTGATTTGCCCGCACCATTTCGGCCAACTAAACAAACCCTTTCACCCGCTTCAATAGTAAAATCAACACCGTCTAAAATAGCATCGGCGCCAAAGGCCAGATGAGCATCCTGTACACGTAATAAACTCATTGCTCTACAAACTCCAGCAATTGATTAGCATCGAAAGGCCAACGCAGCTCGGCGTCGTCTTTCCCTCGAATAAATACTGGTACTAACCAGCCATACTCTTCTTGCAGCTCCTGCTGTTCGGCAATGTCGACTACTCCAAGTTCAACCGGCTCTTCCAGGTCAAGCGAATGCAATAACTGAATAGCCTGAGTACAAAGCGGACAATTTGGTTTGGTTAGCAAATAAAACGCAGACATTAATTAAGCCCGTGAAATAATATAATAATGATGAATACCTTTATGGCGTTTGAAGT
>NZ_DFTS01000067.1:57305-59623 GCF_002383015.1 Idiomarina sp. UBA4206 | reverse complement strand
GAAGTCCTCGGGTATTGAGGCCTGGGTCTGATCATTTACTTCAAGACCGGCTTTATCCAGGCCTTCGGTGTCGATGCGGAATTTCTTTCTATTGTTAGAGAATAGAATCACGCCATCCTCTTTCAACATTCCCGTGGCGGTTTTTATCAAACCGACGTGGTCACGCTGTATGTCTAAGGTTCCGCTCATCCGTTTTGAGTTACTAAAGGTGGGCGGGTCAAGGAAAATAACGTCAAACAGTTGCTTGCCCCTTTGTTCCCGCATCCAGCTAAAGCAGTCAGCCTGAATAAACTGGTAGTCGCCTCGTAAGCGGTTTAAGGCAAAGTTACGCTCGCCCCACTTCAGGTAAGTTTTCGACATATCAACAGAAACGACTCGTGCGGCACCGGCTCTGGCGGCCTGAACAGAGGCTGTGCAGGTATAGGCAAATAAATTCAGCACATCCAATTCTTCGCATTTATCCAGTAGCTCTTTACGCACTAATCTGTGGTCCATAAATAAACCGGTATCCAGGTAGTCGGTTAAATTCACCTCAAACTTGGCGCCGTATTCGTTAACCGCTAATACTGTGCTTTCCTGCGACTGCTTTTCGTATTGCTGTTTACCGCTTTGGCGCTGGCGGCGTTTCAAAATGATTTTATCTTCTGACACCGGCAAGGCTGAACTCAAAGACTCGAGCATGAACCACAAACGGTCATTGGCAACGCCTTCCGGAATGTCTTTTGGAGCTGCATATTCCTGCACAACCACGTAATCCTGGTAGATATCGATAGCGGCGTTGTACTCAGGAATGTCCGCGTCATAAACACGCCAGCAATCCAGTCCTTCCTTGTCTGCCCACTTGCTTAATTTTGCGTAGTTTTTCTTAACCCTATTAACCAAGTCATCAGCTTGACTCTCTGCGAAGTCAGGTTGCTCTTTAGTTAAGTCGTAAAGCGCCAGATTAACCGGAATTGCACCGTTTAATAGCGGATATTTCTTATGGCTGCGCAATTTAAGGCGTTTAAGTAACTGTTCGTCTCCAGCCAATACGGCTATATGCCAATTGTGGAAAGTGTCTTTTAATTGACGGCCAAAACGGCGGTACAATAGTAAGGTCTCAACGGCCTCACCCAGACGTTCCCCGTAGGGAGGATTACAGACTAACAGGCCACTTTCCGCCGGTGCTTCGCAGTTTGTCGCATCTGCAACTTCAAACTCTATCACTTCATGTAATAGCACACGCTTGGCGTTATCTTTAGCTTTAGCGACCAGGTGTGGGTTGCTGTCAGAGCCTTTTAACTGGCCTTTGAAGTTCTTCTTCCCTTCTTTAAAGCGTTGTTCTGCCTGCTCGAGTACGTCATGCCATAATTGCGGAGAATGCTCATGCCAATACAAGAAGCCCCAATGCGCGCGGCTCAAGCCTGGCGCGTGATCCATAGCCATCATGGCAGCTTCTATTACTAAGGTGCCTGAACCACAAAACGGATCCAAAATAACAGGTTCATCTTTTTCTAATTCATTTTTGATGCCCGCACGAACTAATATGGCGGCGGCTAAGGTTTCCCGCAACGGCGCTTCCCCCTGCTGCAGGCGGTATCCCCTTTTGTGCATACCATCGCCGGTAAAGTCTAAAGACCAGGTTAGCTTGTCTTTATGCACTCGTACCGCAATACGAATGTCCGGATCCTGCTTATCAATACTGGGGCGTTCAAACCCATTATTGCGAAAGTTGTCGACAATGCAGTCTTTAACTAACTGTGCGCCAAACTGGGTATGGCGAATGTCGTCATTACCGCCGGAAAAATCAACCACGAAAGTTCTGTTCGCATCGAAAACCTTGCTCCACGAGAATTGAGTCAATGCCAGTTTAATCTCATCCAGGCTGGAAACTTCCTTTTCACCCAGTTGTAATAGCATACGGCTTGCTAACCTGGACCACATAGCCACGGTATAAGCCTGCTGCAAATCAGTCTCGATATAGCAACCCGCAAGGGTTTGCTTAACATGACTTAAATTGAACTCTTGCAACTCATCAAACAAAAGCCCTTCAAGACCTTTGGAGCACGCAATAAAAAAACGATACATAGAAACTTCGCCTAAAAAATTAAGGGGACAATTATAACGGAGAGCTCAGTGGCTGTCTGTAATTCCAGCTGAAATAAGGGAATTACAGAGAGAATGACTAATAAAGCAACAGTTAAACCGTATTTGTATAAATACTATGCGGTTGGTTTAAATAAAGCTTGCGCGACACGAATTATGGCTATACTATGCGCTCTCAATCGGACGCGGGGTGGAGCAGTCTGGTAGCTCGTCGGGCTCATAACCCGAAGGTC
>NZ_DFTS01000067.1:55791-57201 GCF_002383015.1 Idiomarina sp. UBA4206 | reverse complement strand
TCAAATCCTGCCCCCGCAACCAACGTCCGGACAGAAATGTCTTCATATTAATTCCCCAGAACACATCTGTACTTTCTGTACTTCCCTGAAAAAATTAATAAATAAACTTACTAAGCCAGCTGTTGGCTCCAGTTAGATTGAGCTGACATTGCCAAGTCGACTGTCGCAGGTAAAAGTCGATTTAATGTGACTTTTATAACGTAAAACTGTTTCAAAGACTTAATTGCCGAAAGCTGCATTCCATCACTTAGTAATAAGCAGGTTGCAAATTCATCATCTGCATCAAGAATTAGAAATAACCCTTGATCAAAGCCTGAGTTTAATTCGCATAAGGTACGCTCTGCCGGCCATTCATTAATGTCGGACTTTTGGAAATGCCAGCTTTGAGGCATTTGAGGACGACCAAAACGACTCCATGCAGTTGCATTGAGTGCCGCACTACATGGGGTACAGGGGACTTTATCTGAAGGATAAGACTCTAAAACCTCACTAACTTTTTGGAAGGTTGTCGCATCCTCAATATCCATTAGTTGTTCACTAAAGTGGATATTGACTAATTGACTCGGTTTGTAAGGTGTTTCAAAGACGCTGTCTTCGTTCAGCTTAATGCTGAGCTTGCCAGTTTCTGCATTGAACAACCATAGCCAATGGGATTCCGATTCCACAGTGTTAGCCTTTATAATTAGAAGAATTTAAGCCTTGCGATAAGATACTAAACTCGCCCGGCTATTACAAGTGGTTAACAATTGAACGAATAAGCCCCGGCCCCTGGTAGATAAACCCTGTATAAATTTGCACCAGGCTAGCTCCAGCCCTGAATTTGGCCTGCGCGGCCTCGGGTGAATCTATGCCCCCAACACCAATTACTGGTATCTGTCTTTGCAAAGTTTTACATAAGAGCTCTATAATCCGAGTACTTTTATTTTGTAATGGCTTACCACTTAGCCCCCCTGCTTCTTTAGCTTTATCATCACGCAAACCATCTCGCGAAAGCGTCGTGTTTGTGGCAATCACACCATCCATTTTATTTCGCAGTAAAGATTGAGCCATGACTTCAACTTCGCTTTCTTCAAGATCCGGAGCTATTTTCACAACCAACGGAACGTAGCGATCATACTTATTCGCCAGTTCAAGTTGTGACTCCTTAAGCCCGGAAAGCAAAGCATCAAGACTTGAGCCATGTTGAAGGTCTCTTAAACCAGGTGTATTGGGTGATGAAATATTAATTGTCACGTAACCGGCGTAAGGGTAAACCTTTTCCAGGCACGCAAGATAATCATCAAGGGCTCGCTCTTCCGGGGTGTTTTTATTCTTACCGATATTGATACCCAGCACACCTTTATAAGATGAGGCCTTTACGTTTTCAAGCAATACATCCACACCGTGGTTGTTGAACCCCATGCGGTTGAT
>NZ_DFTS01000067.1:54797-55653 GCF_002383015.1 Idiomarina sp. UBA4206 | reverse complement strand
TTGTTGAACCCCATGCGGTTGATAATTGCTTCATCTTCTACCAGTCGAAATAAACGCGGTTTATCATTTCCTGGCTGTGCTAAAGGCGTAACTGTACCAACTTCAATAAATCCAAAGCCCATTTGTGCAAACGCATCGATACACTCAGCATTTTTATCAAGCCCCGCCGCTAAGCCTACCGGGTTAGGAAAGTCTATTCCCATAACCCGGACAGGTTTACTTGGTAAGTTTTGCTTCCAAAGCAAAGACAACGGAGTACGATGCCATTTACTTAAGATCCCGAGCGTAAGCTCGTGCGTTTTCTCGGGATCTTGTTTAAACAACCATGGTCGAATCAGCTTATACATTAACTGACAACTTTCGGTGCACAGTTGTGGCTTAACAGCATCAGTTCTCTCAGAGCAACGGAGAACTTAGCAAACTCATGGCTTTTCGTTGTACGGAAATCCGATAACATCTGCTGCCAACGGGAAAGCAAGACTTCATTCTGCTCTATCCACTCACTGATCATTTTCTCAGGCTCGCTAACATCCGGTGTGGAACGCAGCACAACCTGAGTCAAAGACCGTTGCTGCCAATCCAGCTCTTCCCGGAACGCAGCTCGTGCCAGTGCCTGCCAGTGATTTGCAACAGGTTGATTATTAATTTGAGTTAAGAACCAGTGCAGATTTATTTCTGCGCCCAAACGGAAATACAATGTGCCGACAGTCTTAAACGATTGACCTGTTTCGTTAGCCACTTCCGCTAAGTCCATAGCAGAGAACACAGTACTCAGGCTGGCGACCTGTTTAGCAAGGTTAGCCGGGAAGCCATGTTCTTTATACCTCTCAATACTTTGCTCAATGACTTTCGCTTC
>NZ_DFTS01000067.1:40983-54699 GCF_002383015.1 Idiomarina sp. UBA4206 | reverse complement strand
TCAATGACTTTCGCTTCATCTTCAACCATGTACTTAAGGCTATTTTTGCGCAAGTCATCGAAGGCGCCCATGTAGAAGTCCAGGTGTTCCTGCACGCCACTCAATGCCGGGTTACGATGGCGCAAGAACCAACGCGTTGCCCGACGCACCATACGACGAAGCTGGAATAGAACATCATTCTGAACTTCAGCCGGAACTTTGTTATTCAAAGCTTCAATTTGTTCCCAAAGTTCTTCAACTTTAAAACATTCACGCGCAACCACATAAGCTGATGCAATTTCCGCATACGATGCGCCGGTAGCTTCTTGCTTACGGAATACGAAGTTCGGTCCCATATCGTTAACGATATTATTAGCCAACTTAGTAGCAATAATCTGACCTTTTAGCGGATGTGATGTCATGCTATCCGCAAAGCTTTCACGCAATGCTTCCGGGAAAGAATCAAATAACTCGCGCATGTGATACGGATCTTCAGTAATTTCATCCGTAATCAGTTGCTCTTTCAGAACCATCTTCCCATAAGCCGTTATAGTGGCTAATTCTGGGCGTGTCAGGCCTTGGTTAGCAGCCTGACGCTCGACCAGTTCGTCATCATCGGGTAAAAACTCAAGCTGACGGTTTAATGCATGTTCCCGCTCGAGATGATGAATGAAGCGCTGGTATTCTTTAACCTGATCGGTACCGCGCAATGCCGTTACAGAGATAGATTGTGTTTGTCTGTTACAGTCATCAAGCACAATCTTTGCAACGTCATCGGTCATATCATAAAGCAGCTTATCGCGTTGCTTCTTAGTAAGGTCGCCATTATTGACCAAACCGTTTAGCAATATTTTGATATTAACTTCGTTATCCGAACAGTCGACACCACCAACGTTGTCGACGAAGTCCGTATTGACTCGACCGCCCTTCTGGGCAAATTCAATACGTCCTAACTGAGTAAAGCCTAAATTACCGCCTTCTCCAATAATTTTAGCGTTTAGATCCCGGCCATTTACGCGTAATGCGTCGTTAGCGCGGTCGCCAACATCACTGTCCGTTTCGGCCTTACCTTTAACATAGGTACCAATGCCGCCGTTCCAGATAAGATCGACTTCCATTGTTAAGCAGGCTTTTATTAACTCGTTAGGCGTCATGGACTTCTTCTGGGTGCCCAGCATTTTCTTAATTTCAGGCGTTAGCTCAATAGCTTTCGCGCTTCTTGAGAATATGCCACCACCTTTTGAAATTAAGTCGCGATTGTAGTCGTCCCAGCTTGAACGAGGCATTTTAAACAAGCGATCTCGTTCTTCCCATGACTTCGCCGCATTCGGTTCAGGGTCAATGAAAATGTGTAAATGGTTAAATGCCGCCTGCAAGCGAGTGTGTTTGGACAGCAGCATACCGTTACCGAAAACATCCCCTCCCATATCGCCTACAGCGACACAGGTAAAGTCGGTTGTTTGACAATCGATACCCATTTCCCGGAAGTGACGTTTTACAGACTCCCAGGCGCCGCGAGCGGTGATACCCATTTTCTTGTGGTCATAGCCAACGGAACCGCCTGATGCGAAAGCATCACCGAGCCAAAAGTTGTACTCAGCAGAAATGCCGTTAGCAATGTCAGAGAAAGTAGCGGTACCTTTATCAGCAGCAACCACTAAATAAGAGTCATCTTCGTCGTGACGAACCACATCTTTAGGTGGAACAATCTCACCTTCAACAATGTTATCTGTGATATCCAGCAAAGCACGGATAAAGGTTTTATAGCACTCTTTGCCTTCGGTCATCATACCTTCACGGTCTTCTGGTAACGCTTTGCAAATAAAGCCACCTTTAGCACCAACAGGAACGATAACTGTGTTTTTAACCTGCTGCGCTTTGACCAACCCAAGCACCTCAGTACGGAAGTCTTCCCGACGGTCAGACCAACGCAAACCACCACGCGCTACTTTTCCACCACGAAGGTGCACACCTTCCACTCTCGGAGAGTAAACAAAGATTTCAAACTTAGGCAACGGCAATGGCATTTCCGGAACAAGTTCAGGTAAGAACTTAACCGAAATATAGGGTTTATCGTTACCTTGTTCATCCTGTTGGAAGAAGTTAGTGCGTAACGCGGCATCAATGAGCTCAACATAGCGACGAATAATACGATCGTCATCAAGGTTTGCTACGTTATCCAGTTCAGTATTGATACGAGTATGAAGCGCTTCGATTTTTTTCTCTGCGCCCTTTGTTCCCGGCTCAAACTTGCTGTAGAACATTTTCACAACCAGCTTGGCCAACAGCGGATACTTACTGAATGTGCTCTCTATGTAACTCTGACTGAATGTCGTTCCAATTTGACGCATATATTTGGCAAACATGCGCAAAATAGTTGCCTGGCGACCATTCATGCCTGCACCTAGCACCAGACGGTTGAACCCATCATCTTCTAATTTACCATTCCAGACGAGTGCAAACGCTTCCTGGAAAGTTTCACGACTTTCTTCCAGGTTCAGTGAACCTGCGGTATGCAACATATGAAAGTCCAGTACCCAGTACACATCGCCGTCGGCTGTTTTTATCTGGTACGGGCTCTCACCAATGACGCGCAAACCAAAGTTTTCCAACATCGGCAACACATCTGACAGATGAATCGGTTCATCTTTATGGAATAACTTCAGGTGTAAATGTTTGCTGTCGTCTTTTTCTTCCTGCGCACGGTATAAAACCATACCCAACTTATGTTCGTCATTTAGCGACTCAAGCTGCTTAATGTCTGATATAGCAACTGAGGGAAGTACGTCTTCTTTATAAGCTCGTGGGAACGCTGTGGCGTAACGTTTGTTTAAACGCGTTGCATTGGCTTCCCCAAATGTCGACTGCAAAATACGTTCGAAATTATCTTCCCATGTGCGGGCCGCTTCAATTAAATTCTGTTCTAATTCTTTCACGTTCACATCCTGATGATCTTGGCTCAAACGCACAGTGTAATGTGTTCTCGCTAATGAAGACTCGGAGAAGTAAGTGGTAAAGTCCACGTCATATTCAGTTTTTAATGTAAGGGCTAAAACGCTTTGAGTTCTCTGGCGCAACAGCGTGTTATAACGCTCTTTTGGTACGTAAACCATGCAGGACATAAAGCGGCCGAAGATATCACGACGCAGAAAAGCGCGGGTCATGTCACGCTCTTGCATTTGTAAGACGCCCAGGCCAACAGTCAGCAAGTCATCTTCTTCAGCCTGAACGATTTCATCTCGCGGATACGTTTCTAAAATGTTCAATAAAGCTTTTGCGGCGTGGGACTGTGGAGCAAAGCCTGACATCTCTAACACACGAGAGATTTTTTCGCTGACAAGCGGAATATCACGTGCGCTGTTATTGTAGAAGTTTGCTGAATAAAGACCGATGAAACGATCCTCACCTACCACTTCGCCTTTCTCATTAAATCGCTTAACACCGATATAGTCAGAATATGCCGGGCGATGCACCCGCGATTTAGAGTTCGTTTTTGTTAACAACAACAAACGATCATTTTGGGTAATTTCGCGGGCATCTTCCGGTAAACTTGAAACCATACGGCCTTTGTCGCTGACGGAATTTTTCATCAGACCCAGGCTGGAATCTTTTACTTGTTTAAGTTCGTAGTCCCCTTTTACCGGGGTTAATTCATACGAGCGATAACCTGTTAACGTGAAATTATCGTTTGCCAGCCACTGTAAAAAACGCTGAATTTCTTTTTTCTCTTTTTTTGAGCCTGGGTAATAATCATTACTCAATTGTTCCGAAACAACCTGCAGACGGCTGCGCATCGACTGCCAATCTTGCACCGCAAGACTGATCTCTTCCATGACAGAAACCAGTTCACTTTTTAAAGTCTTAATTTCTTTCTGGCTTGTCTGACGGTCTATTTCAATCAAAAATACCGTATCTACATAGTTGTCATTGCTACGGGTGCCCGGCTTTTGCAGCTCTGTAACCTGGCCCTTATTGTCGCGTTTATGGCTTAAAGGCATATGCAACAGCAAATGAGAGGTGATCCCTAGTCTAGCCAACGCCATCCGCACAGAGTCGACCATAAAAGGCATGTCACTCTGAATGATTTCAATAATGGTATGCGGTGACTCCCAGCCATCGGTTGGAACTTCAGGGTTGTAAACTTTAATCAGCGCTTTATCACCGGACTTATATTCATTAAAACTGTGCCACAGGCCTAAAACCGCACCATACATATCGCTGTCGTGGCGGTTAGTTAAGTCATCACTGGCAATATTACGATATAGGCGCTTGGCAAAATCTGCTACTAAGTGCGCCTGAGAGGAAGGAACTTTCTTATTTATCAATTCAACGACTTTTTCCAGTAAAACCGGAGATTGACTATCGACCAACGACATAATTACAGAGTCCTTGAGGTTGTTGGTGAAACGTCGTAGGCAAGCCCAAATGCGGCCCACGGCCAGAGAATATATGATTGATGTTATTGTCGAACATTTACGCTGGGGTTTCAACGCTTATTCGCGCTAAAAACAGGTGTTTAGACCAGATATGACGGGGAAACTAATATAAGTATTTAGTTTAACTGAATGGACTCTAGGTCAGTCGCTTTAAACCTACAAACTTTTGTTGCTCGTCAACCTGTAAAAGGAAGCGTCCGTGTATTCCCTGGGTGTCAATAAAAGGAATTAAACGACCCGCGGGAAGTGCAACCCGCGTGCCGTTAACCGTTGTAACAACGACTTGTTGATAACCTTTACTGTAATAAACATCGCAGAACTCTTGATAGCTCATTCCCAGGTTAAAAACATATTCAATGATCACCGTCGCGTTATACCTTTAGATAATTATTCACTTAGACAACTTTCTATCTTTTCAAACAAATCACTCGCCAGGTTTGGCAGTTCTCGTAATGTCTCAAGCTCTTTACGCATAAGTTGCTGCCGGCTACTGTCATAACGTCGCCAGCTAACAAAAGCGGAAAGCAAACGCGAAGCAACCTGAGGGTTGCTGGTATTTAATTGCTGAATGACTGAGCCAATTAACTCGTACCCTGCTCCATCATCTCTATGAAATTGCGGCGGGTTTTGCGTAAATGCTGCTAATAAAGAATATATACGGTTAGGATTTTTCAGTGAAAAGTCGGGATGCGTCATTAAACTTTTAACTCGTTCAACCGTTTTTTCATTGTTAGCAAGTGCCTGGGTGCTGAACCATTTATCCATAACCAGTTTTTCACCACGCCACTGTTCTTCAAACTGATTTAACAAAGGTTCCGCAACGACGTTATTCGCCCAGATCGCCGCCTGTAAAGCGCCAAGCTGGTCGGTCAAATTATCAGCCTGGTTAAATTGTTGCTTTAAGCGATTAGAAGTTTTGTCACCAAGTTCAGCTAAGTAGCTTAAGCAAACCTGCTTCAATTGACGCTTAGCAATATCCTCGCCATTTAACTGGTAAGCTTTTTCAGAGACACAAACATCCAGAAGCTCTTTGAAGTCATCCTCTAAGGCTTCAGCCAACTGCAATTTTAACGACTTCAACTGAGCATTAATGGCTTCAACCGGAATAGTCTGATAACCATCAGCGATAGTTGATGCCGTTGGCAGAGTTAAGGCCAGTGCTTTTAAAGCCGGATCCGTATTTGCCTGAAGCAAGTTCCGGCACGCCTGAATGGTTTGTTCGGACAGTTCGGCGCTGCTATGAGTAGCAATGCCCTTTTCCACAATACGCGTAAACAGCGACTGGGCAGCATCCCAGCGGCTGAAATCGTCTTCGCTATGAGCAAGTAATACTCTGAGCTCGCCATCGGTTAACGACCGTTTTACTTTTACCGGAGCCGAAAAGTTGTCAAATAAGGACAAAATCGGTTTCTCTGCAACATTGTCAAAAGCAAAAGTTGCTTCGGCATCTTTCAAGTGCAAGACGTCATCATCGCTTAATGACAAACGTTGACCCTGTTCGCTATAGGCGGACCACTTAACAGGAATATGGAACGGGGCCTTTTCCTCCTGGCCGGGAGTTGAAGCTGTTGACTGTTTTAATACTAACGTAAGACGTTTTTTGTTTTCGTCGTAAACTTCCTCAACGGTCACAACCGGTGTGCCAGCCTGCGAGTACCAGTTACGGAAAGTGGTGAAATCTTTACCGTTAGCATCTTCCATGGCTTTGACAAAGTCTTCACAGGTAACTGCGTTGCCGTCATGACGCTCAAAATAAAGCTTCATGCCCTTCTGGAAACCTGCTTCGCCAAGCAGAGTGTGGATCATACGAATAACTTCAGCGCCCTTATTATAGACCGTTACCGTGTAGAAGTTGTTCATTTGAACCACTTTATCCGGTCTAATTGGGTGCGCCATAGGACCTGAATCTTCAGCAAATTGATGGCTGCGAATAACCCGAACATCCTGAATTCGGTTAACTGCGCGAGAGCCTAAATCTGAACTGAACTCTTGATCACGAAATACCGTTAAGCCTTCTTTTAAGCTCAGTTGAAACCAGTCACGACAAGTGACTCGGTTGCCGGTCCAGTTGTGAAAATACTCGTGCCCTATAACCGACTCAACATTGAGAAAGTCCTGATCGGTTGCGGTTTTTGGGTTCGCTAATACATACTTTGCGTTAAAAACATTCAGGCCTTTGTTTTCCATCGCACCCATGTTGAAGAAGTCCACAGCTACGACCATGTAGATATCAAGATCGTAAACCAGGTCAAAGCGCTCTTCATCCCACTTCATCGCGTTCTTAAGCGACAACATGGCATGATCAGCGCGATCAAGATTGCCCTTATCGACAAAGAGTTCTAAATCAACGGTTCGCCCTTCCCGGGTGGTAAACTCATCACGTAAAATATCAAAGTCGCCCGCAACCAGAGCGAATAAGTAACAAGGCTTAGGAAAAGGGTCTTGCCAGGTAGCCAAATGCTTACCGTTTTCAAGCTCAAGATGTTTGATCCGGTTACCATTTGATAGCAAGTACGGAAAGTCACTCTTATCGGCAATAACAGTCGTGGTGAATTTAGCTAAAACATCCGGGCGGTCAAGGTAGAAGGTTATTCTCCGAAAACCTTCCGCTTCACATTGTGTGCAGAACGTATTTTCGGCAAAATACAACCCTTCAAGAGCTTCATTAGCCGTCGGGTTAACACGGTTCTCAATTTCCAAAGTAAAAGAGTTGTGAGGCGTTTTGAGGGTCAGACTATGCTCATCATGCTGGTATAAGTCTTCCGCAACCTCTTCCCCATCAACTTTGATACTCAGCAGAGTTAACTGTTCTCCATCAAGTACCAAAGGCTTTTCATGTTCGCCTTGTCGTACAACTTTTAAGACGCTCTTTACCCGAGTTTCAGTCGGATGAAGATCAAACGTTAAATCGACATCCGTTATTGTGAATTCAGGTTCTTGATAATCTTTACGATATTTAGCCTTTGGTAATTGTGTCATAGCTTCCTTCTGTATTGATTAAGCTTTAGCTGTCTCTTCTTTAGGGTTTAGATACAATATCGTCCAACCCGTGTAAGCAAATACAATGGCAATAAGCGGTGTCAGATAGTTAAAGAACGCATAAATACCATATTCAAACGGGCTCACCGCAAGTACTGAGAACATATAAGCACCACAGGTGTTCCATGGGATAAGAGCCGAGGTGATCGTACCGCTGTCTTCCAGTGTTCGGGACAGAACTCGAGGATCAAGATTGCGGCGTTCATACTCTTCTTTAAACATACGCCCAGGCAATACAATGGCCATATACTGATCAGCCGTTAACACGTTTGCCCCAAAGCAAGTAAAAATGGTGCCTGTAATTAGCGAGCCAACACTTTTAGCCGACTTCAGCATGCCGCGGATAAAGCGTTCTAACAGGCCGACCTTTTCCATGATAGCGCCGAATGTCATAGCACTTAAGATAAGCCAAACCGTATTCAGCATTGACACCATTCCACCGCCACTTAGCAGGGAATCTAAATTGGCACTACCGGTGCTAACCTCTACACCGTCTGATAATGCTAACCAAACAACTTTAATAGCAGGTACCCAACCTTCTTCTCCGGCAATAAAACTGATCATTTCAGGCTGAAAAATAAGCGCCCAGACACCGCCCAGTAATGCGCCAAAAAATACCGTAGGTAAGGCTGGCTTTCGGGTCGCAGCCAAATAAAGCAATACAGCTAATGGCACTAGCATCGGCCAACCGATATTAAAGGTGCCCTGCAACTGCTCTTGCATTAGCTCAAGCCGCTGTAAACTCACGTTGGTATCGGCATTAAGGCCAAGAATTAAAAACAGCACAACGGAAATAACAAACGCAGGCCCTGCGGTGTAGCCCATGTAACGGATGTGCGCGAACAGCTCAGTACCCGAAACGGCAGGGGCCAGGTTTGTGGTATCAGATAATGGTGACATTTTATCGCCAAAATAAGCACCTGAAACAATAGCGCCCGCCGCGATACCAGGCTCTAACCCCATTCCGGATGCTACGCCCATTAAAGCCACACCAATAGTCGCGGCGGTAGTCCAGGAACTACCGATAGACAAGGCAACAACGCCACAGATAACACAGCTAGCTGCATAGAATAAACTTGGATTTAATAGCTCAAGGCCAAAATAAATGAGTGTAGGGACGGTACCCGATAAGAGCCAGGTGCCAATCAATGAGCCAACCGCAAGAATGATAAGCATCGCACCCAGAGCAACGGAAATACCCTCGGTAATACCCTCTTCAATTTGCTGCCAGCTAAAACCATTTCGGAAACCGATAATAACGGCAATGCCTGCAGCAACTAACAATGCTATCTGGTTCGGTCCATAAGAAGAGTCTTCGCCAAACAAATAAACCGACGAAGACAACATGGCAATTAGCGCAAATAAAGGGATCAACGCTTGTAATAAACTGGGTGCTTTTGTTTTATGACTCATTAATTATTCAACCTAAAGTTTTATAAAGCCAATCAGCTGTAAAAAAATAATAATGATGGCGACTGGAGAAATGTATTTAACACAAAGTAACCAGACATCGAAAATGCCTTTTTTGGTATCCAGTTCGTCTTTTGTGAACTCAGAACGCATCACCCAACCTGCTAATACCGCCAACAGTAAACCGCCTAGTGGTAGTAACAAGCTCGATGTTAAAACATCTATGATATCAAAGAGTGAATTAATTGGCTTACCAAACCATTCACCGCTTAACTGCGCCCATTCAGACCCGGCAAAGGAATGAATCGTTAACTGCCCAAGGAGCCATAATACTCCCGCCGATACGATTGTTGCCGGCCAGCGACTTAAAGAAAATTTTTCAGCAACAAAAGCCACCGACGACTCAATCATTGCTATGGCCGATGTAAATGCTGCAATAACCAGCATGATAAAGAACACCGTTCCGACAAAACCACCCGCCGGCATCTCACTAAAGGCTAAAGGCAGGGTTGTGAAAATAAGCCCCGGGCCTTCACTTGGGGTTAAACCATAACCAAAAACCAGCGGAAATATGGCCAGGCCGGCAAGCAATGCTACAAAAGTGTCTATGACAGCAATCCAGAGGCTGGTTTGCACAATTGAAGTTTCACGTGGAAGGTAGGCGCCATACATAATGACAACGCCAGAGGCCAGACCTAAAGTAAAGAATGAATGACCGAGTGCTATCATGACACCATTAACACTGAGCTTGCTAAAATCCGGCTCAAACATAAAGCCTATTGCTGCAGAGAAATCGCCAATACTGCCGGAGTAAATAGCAATTACAACCAACAGAACAATCATGCAGGGCAGTAATAATCTAACCGACCTTTCAAGGCCATTTTTTACACCATTACCAACAACCAAAACTGTGGCTATGATCACCAGGCTGTGCCAAAGCATTAGCTCACCAGGAGATGCTAATAACCCTTCAAAGGTTTTTCCTATCTCTTCAGCTGAAGCCTGGGTAAATGCACCCTGTCCTGCTTTGAATACGTAAGCTAATGCCCAGCCTGCGATCACGGCATAGAAGCTTAAAACTAAGTAGCCGGTAAGCATGCCCAGCCATCCGGCCGATTGCCAGGCAGAGTGCTTACCGGATTCTAACGCAACTGATTTTGCGGCATACCCTGGAGAGTGGCGCCCACGCCGTCCTATAATGACCTCAGCCATCATAATGGGTATGCCAATAGCCAAAATACAAAGCAGATAAACAAGGACAAAAGCACCGCCCCCGTTTTCGCCCATTACATAAGGAAACTTCCAAATATTACCTAAGCCAACAGCAGCGGCAGAAGAAGCCAATATAAAACTTAGCCGGCTTGACCACCGGCTCGAGATAGCTTGATTATTTGTTGTCATTATTATTAATCGTTTGTGTTTATTAACGCGCTATATGACCACAAAAACAGGGTCTATGACAAGTTCACAAAAAAATACCGCCGTAAAGGCGGTACTTTAAAAATTACACTCTTAATTCGAAGCAAGTTGCTTATCATCAATAAAATCGAATGCAACCAGAGCAGCCTGGTCAAGGTAAGGATCCACCTCAACAAAGTCTTCCGGCGCTTCTTCGATATCTTTAACAGGCTTTTTACCCGCACGCTTTAAACGTTCATTAACGCGTTCTAGCTGTATTGCTTTCTGCTTTTCCTGTTTCTCTTCACGCTCAGCTAAAACCAGGCTAACCCAAGTTTTATCACGTTCCTTTCTGAATCGTTCGATTTCCTCAAACACATAAGAAAATTCAGGATCATCCTCTATTCGCTGATTCAGCTGTTGTTGCAACTCTTGTACCTCTGCGCTATTGATGTTGCCAACTGTGCTATATGTGGCTTTATCAATTTTATCCCAGGGCAAAGCGTTGTCTTCTTTACTTTCACCCCACTCAGAAGCTTCAACAAAAGAAGGGAAAACAACGTCAGGCTGAACACCTTTCAGTTGGGTGCTTCCACCGTCAATACGATAAAACTTTGCAATTGTATACTGTACGCTTCCTAACGGATTATCGTAAAAGTCAAAGCGACGAGCCAGACCACGATGCTGCTGTACAGTGCCCTTCCCAAAGGTGTTTTCACCAATAATAAGTGCCCGTTCATAATCTTGCATAGCTGCAGCAAAAATTTCAGAGGCTGATGCACTGTAACGGTCGACCATAACGAACAATGGTCCTTCATAATATGTCTTTCCGTCTTTATCTTCACTGACGTCAATTCGGCCACGCCCATCACTCACCTGTACAACGGGCCCCTTATCAATGAATAAACCACTTAAGCTAATAGCCTCGGTTAACGCTCCGCCGCCGTTACCACGTAAATCTACGATAAGGCCTTCGACATCTTTGCTTTCTAAGTCTTCTATTAGCTTTTTAACATCAGCAGTTAAATTATTGTAGAACCCCGGGATTTCAATAACTCCCAGGCGCCGGCCTTTATAAGGGCCTTCTTCAAATTCTTTTACTTCAGCTTTGGCTGCGCGATCTTCCAGCTTAACTTTGTCACGGACAATCTCAACTTCGCTTGGCGTACCGCCAGCGCCCTGGCTAGCCTTTAAGACCTGTAAGCGAACCGTGGTTCCTTTTGGCCCTTTAATGAGTTCAACAACGTCATCCAACCGCATGCCAATAATATCAACGAAGTCTTCTTCATCTTCACCTTTACCCTGGCCAACAGCGATAATCTTATCTTCAGGTGAGAGCTCTCCAGTTTTATCCGCCGGACCACCCGGAACCAGGCTACGGATTACGGTGTAATCATATTCTGACTGCAAAACGGCACCGATACCTTCAAGTTCAAGGTTCATATTCTGCTGAAAACGTTCTGAATTAGAAGGAGATAAATAACTGGTATGCGCCTCAACCGAGCGAGCAAATGCATTCATCAAGGTTTGAAAAACGTCTTCACTTTTAGATTTGGTCAATCGGTTTAATGCGCTGTTATAACGCTTGCCTAAGGTTTCAACAATTTCCGGCCATTCTTTACCGGCAAGCTTCAAGTTAAGAGCGTCGTATTTAACCCGGCTTTGCCAAAGTTCATTGAGCTCTTCCAGAGACGATGCCCATTCTGCGTCTTCCCGGTCGTAGTAGTACTTGTCATCTTTTGCTGAGAAGTCCATAGGCTCCTCTTCATCAAGCAAAGACAAGGCATACTCATAACGCTGGAAACGGCGTTCCAGACTTTTCTGATAGATATCGAAAGCGACATCCAACTCACCACGCTTCAGCATGTCATCGAATAAATGGCGATATTCATCTGCCGCTTCTACATCTTCTTTAAGCAAAAACATCTTGCTGTAATCAAGCAGCTCGAAATAGCGTTCATGAATCTTTTCAGACAGTTCATTATCAAGCGTCAGACTACTGAAATGATAGCGGGTAAAATAAGAGGTAATACGCTCACTGGCTGTATCGTGTTGAGCTTCTTGCTCTAATTCTGGTAACTCACTGACTTTGTGCTCTGGCGGTATTGCAACCGCGGCAGGAACAACACACATCAGTGCCAATGCACATTTTTTTACAGCCCAGTGTTTCATCGACTACTCCTACGCGCGCAGAAAAATCTTGTCTGCTTTAACTTTCATGGTTAACCCGTTTTGCAACTGAACCTGAACATCATCTTTGTCCAGTTCCAAAATTGTTGCTGACATTGGGGTATTCCCTGCTTTTACCTGTACCTGTTGACCAACGGAAAGGTTATTGAGTTCCACATCGGCCAATTTAACTTCAGGTTTGTTAGCTTTTTTGGTGGGCTTAGACTTAGGTTTACCTGCACCTTCCGCTTTCTTCTTAGCCGGCGCCTTCTTTGCATTAGCCTTAGCAGAAGCCTTATTCTTTTCGGCAACTTTCGCCTTTGACTCTTTTAATGTCTCCTGAGCGTGTTGCTGATGCTCTTCAGTAACCGCTTCAACTGACTTACCATCAAGATCCACGCGCTGACTACCAGCTTTAATACTGTGAAGGTAACGCCAACTGTTCGTATAATGACGTAACGCTGTTCTCAAGCGCGTTTTACTCACTTTGTCATCATTTTCCAGACGTTTCGCTAAGTCTTCAAAAATACCAATTTTTAATGGCTTAGCATCGCCTTTAATACTAAAACACTCAGGAAATTGCTCAGTTAAGTAGGCAATAACATCTTTGCTCTTCGTCAGCTTTTCAGGTTCACTCATTCCATTCTTCTTCCTGTTCGCGGACAACTTTCATTAAGTTTCGAACATAGTCGTCCATTTCATCAAATGACAAATCTAATAAGGCAGGCTCTTCGATCCAGTCGTACAGCGTACGACGAACCATTTCTTCAAGCTGCTCTGTTGTATCGTCATCCTCTCGTAATGCATTAATGTGATGAAGCATTTCATTGATTCGGTCAGCGGCTTCTTCTTCCTGCTCTTCGAAGAAAACAACGTCCTGCTTCGTCACCAAATAGCTATGAATATCGAATTCAACAAACATATCAGCGCTGCAACCCTGACCAATCTAATGACTGGCAATATTCAGCAATCGCTTTAATACCTTTTTCATCTTCTTCGCTAAAACGGCCAATTGATGGGCTATCGATATCCAGTACCGCAACCGTTTTGCCGTTTACAACGATAGGAGCCACCACTTCACTGTTTGATGCTGAGTCGCACGCAATATGTCCGGCAAACTGATGAACATCTTCGACTCTCTGGCACTCTTGTGACTGTGCCGCTACTCCGCAAACGCCTTTGCCAAAAGGTATTCGGACACAGGCAACTCGCCCCTGGAAAGGACCCAGCACTAATTCATCGTCTGAGCGGGTTAAATAAAAACCTAACCAGTTAACGTCATCAG
>NZ_DFTS01000067.1:34883-40915 GCF_002383015.1 Idiomarina sp. UBA4206 | reverse complement strand
ATCAATATGTTCGTAAAGTAGCGCAGAAATATTCGCGAGGTTTGCAATTAAGTCAGGCTCCGCCCCTGTTAATGCCCTGCTTTGGGCTAACAAATCTGAATACAGCTGAGAGCTCATAGTCCGCCTTCTTGTCCATCGAGTTTAAAACGCGCGATTGATTCTTCGGGAGTGTCTTTAAACTGCTCTTTAAGCTCGCGTTTTGTTTTTGTCACCATCTCTCCATTAGCACCAATAGTAAAGGCCTCATCAGAGCTTGCATAGCGCGCCTGATAAGCCATAACTAATTGAATGGAGTTTTCACGTTGCTCGTCAGATAAACGGTTGCCGTCAGGCCATTTCCCCGTTTCAACAGCTTGTACCAGGCGTTCATAGACCTCCTGGTTCATACTTTTAATTAAATCGTCGAATTGCATAGGGGTTACCGCTTTTTCTTTTTTAAGAAGAGAAGTTGCACACGGTTGATTAAAAACCAGACGACTCCACCAACCATCGCCCCAACAGCGATACCATACTGCCAGGTGTTAGGCATAGGCTGTTGCATGAACAAGTAAGTAAAAGCAGCGATAGCAATAAGTAAGGCGAGCATTGAACGAGACACCAGCTTGTCAGACTTTTCTTGTTTAAGTCTTAGCCACTCACGTTCCATATCTTCCTTTGACTGACCGGCCAGCACAAACTGACAATGCGGACATTCTTTTACTTTGCTTGAAATTCGTTTATTACACGAAGGACATTGTGTTAACGCCATATACAACCTATCTCTTATGCAGTCCTTGCAATATAAGGCTTTTGCTCTTAATTTCAAGCGTTACCCGGGAATAAAAGTAAAACGGCCAACTTTTCGTTGGCCGCTTAGCTTCAGTTTATTGCCATAAATCACTTCTTCTTATCGGCATCACCAAAGTCTTTCCAGTACGACTTAACGGTCGATTTCATTTCGCGGTGAAGTAAAATCATGCCCAATAAGTTGGGTAATGTCATTAAGACAATGGCAACGGCAGAGGCTGTCCAAACCAACGTTGTATCGGCAAAAGACGCCCAGAAGAAGCCTGCCACATACAGTATGCGATAAGGCATCACACCTTTCTGCCCAACCAGGTAGACAACCGCCCTGTCGCCATAATAAGACCAGGCAATGGCAGTTGAAAATGCAAACATTAATAAGGTAATTGGAATAATATACTGACCGTAATCACCAAAGTAACCGTTTGCAAAAGCCAGTGAGGTAAGAGCCGCTGAGTGCACTAATGACTTACCAACAACCTGAATATCCTCTTTGATCAGATTACCATTTTCAATTCTAACCTGACCGTTGTAGGCATCTTCTCCTGCGATAACAAAACGTACATCTTCAGCAACAGAACGCGCGTGTAAAATCGTGATTTCACCATTCGTCTGAGCCTGGCCATCTACAACTTGTAAAGTGCCCGAGTAACGTTTTATTTCAGTATCGCTAATACCATTTAAGTACTTATACAGTTCTTGTCTGTCTTCGCTGTCAACGTCGTTGTATTCACCGACAACAAAATCCAGATCACTTCGGGCAAAATTGTTCTCAAACTTCTCAGTCCAAACACCCGAAGATAAAATAACCAAACCGGTTAAAGTACAAATTAAAATGGTATCCAGGAACGGCTCAAGAATCGAAACCAAACCTTCAGCTACAGGGTCTTTCGCTTTTGCCGATGCGTGTGCAATAGGAGCAGAACCCTGACCGGCTTCGTTCGAGAATAAACCACGGTTTACACCACGGTTAAAGGCATAAGCAAAGCTTGCACCAAGGAACCCGCCAGCCGCAGCTGAACCAGTGAAGGCATCACGAAAAATAGAAACAAACGACTCACCAATGTTATCGATATTGAAGAAAATAACGCTCAAAGAACCGATAACATAAAGAATCCCCATTATCGGTACGATTTTCGAGGTAACCGCCGCGATTCGTTTAATACCGCCAATAATAACCATCGCCAGCAAAATCGATAAAATGGCGCCAGTCCAGATCGGATCAATCTCAAAGGTCTGTTCCATCGACTGGGCGATATTATTAATTTGCGGCATATTCCCGGTGCCAAACGAACTGATGATTGTTGCAATGGCAAAAATTACAGCCAGCCATTTCATATTCAGACGACGATCCATGTAATACATTGGACCGCCTGCCATCGTTCCGTCTTCGGTTTTAACACGATATTTATGCGACAGAGTAACTTCGACAAATTTCGTGGTCATACCAAGGAATGCTGTCATCCACATCCAGAAAATAGCCGCCGGACCACCTAAAAAAATGGCTAGTGCGACGCCGCCGATATTACCGGTACCGACGGTACCGGATAAAGCGGTAGATAACGCTTCAAAGTGGCTGGTATCACCTTGCGAGTCTTTTTTATCAAACTTGCCCGCTAGTACTCTCCAGGCATGCCGAAAATAGCGCACTTGAGGAAAGCCAAGATATAAGGTGAAAAATAAACCGACACCGAGCAAAATAAATGGGAAATAGGCTGCAGAACCTAAGAACCCATCAATCCAAAGCAAAAAATTGTTGAGCACTTCCAAGGAAGACCCCCTTTGTTGTTATTATTTTGTGATACAACTCTAGTTTTAACGTAATTTAGGTGAGACTGCCAACATTGCCGTTAAAACATCTTCCCCTAAACGCTGACAACGGGCGACAGACCAACCGAAATCTTCGTCTGGTAAATTCGCGTTATCTTTAAACGGCATTTCAAGCGTGTAAGACAAACACTTGAAGCGCTCGCCAACTGCCGAATTGGCAACCGTCATGTTAGCTTTACCCGGCTCATCTCGTTCGTAGCCATATTCCGTCTGGAATTCAGGTGTTGCTGCCAAGAACGCTGCTTTAAAGGTATCTTCCAGCTCTTTATGGCGATCATCGTAAGATGGAATGCCTTCACAACCTGCTACGAAGTTATAAGGTAAGTCTTCGTCACCATGAACATCAAGGAACATGTCAACGCCCGTTTCCTGCATGCGTTTTAGCACGTAGAAAACTTCCGGACTTTTTTCCAGACTCGGCTCAGCCCATTCACGGTTCAGGTTAGTACCTACGGCGTTGGTTCTCAGATGGCCACGAACGCTGCCGTCCGGGTTCATATTCGGCACGACATAAAATACGTTTTCATCAAGCAATTTGCGAGCTACGCCGTCTTCGTCGTCCAATAAGCGAGTAATAAAGCCTTCCATAAACCATTCGGCCATTGACTCACCCGGATGCTGACGAGCCGTTACCCAAATGGTATTTTTACTCTCATCCGGCTCGCCAATCACCAGCAAGTTCAACTCACGCCCGTCAATGGTTTCACCCAGTAGCTCATGGTAGCAATCGATAGACTGTTGAGCAGATTGGATAAGATCCTGATGACGCTCATACGAATAAGGAATAAAGTAAGCGTAATAAACACTTTCTTGTTCCGGTGTATGACGAATAACCAGCTCTTTACCATTATATTCAGTCGGCACACGGAACCAGGTTTCACGATCATAAGAAGCTAACGTCTGATAACCTTTCCAACCGTCTGGATAAGCTGACCCAGATGCGTTCTCTATTGTCATTACATGCTCTTCGCCGGCTTCGGCAAACAGCTTAAAATGGAACCATTGGTAAAAGTCGGATTGGTGATCTTTTCTGATTGCCAGGCGGATATCATCTGCATTATTTGCGCTGATAACCTGAATATTGCCACTGTCAAAGTTTGCAGTGATATGCATACGTCACCCTTTGCTTTGTTAAATAAGAAATACTAGAAAAAAAGCGCCTTAAAGGCGCTTTTTCAATTATTTAGGTAAATTAGGTACTTTTAGCCCAGCCATAGCTTCTGCTACACGTACAACCTGACAACTGTAACCAAATTCGTTGTCATACCAAACATACAGTACAGCCCTGTCATCCTCTACGATGGTCGCCTGAGAGTCGACAACGCCGGCATGACGCGAGCCCACTAAGTCCGACGAAACAATTTCAGTTGAGGCGGTATAGTCTATCTGATTAACCAACTCTGAATGCAACGCTACCTGACGCAGATAATCATTTAACTCATCACGGTTAGTCGATTTTTCAAAGTTCAAATTCATGATAGCCATTGAAACGTTCGGTGTCGGCACACGAATAGCGTTTCCTGTCAGCTTTCCTTCCATTTCAGGAAGTGCTTTTGCAACGGCCTTAGCAGCACCTGTAGAAGTAATAACCATGTTTAATGGCGCAGAGCGACCGCGACGGTCGGCTTTATGATAGTTATCAATCAAGTTTTGATCGTTTGTATACGAATGCACAGTTTCAACGTGACCGTTACGAATACCATACTCATCATTCAAGGCTTTAAGAACAGGTGTAATCGCATTCGTTGTACAACTTGCAGCTGAAACGATGCTATCGCTGTCTTCAATCATATTGTCGTTAACACCGAATACGATATTCTTAATGTCACCTTTTGATGGTGCAGTCAGAAGAACTTTATTCACACCTTTTGACTTAAGGTGCAGACCTAACCCGGCTTCATCCTTCCAAATACCTGTGTTATCGATAACGATTGCGTTATCAATACCGTATTGGGTGTAGTCAACTTGATCTGGTCCATCAGAGTAAATAACTTTAATATTAGTGCCGTTGGCTTTTATGCTCTGGTTTTCGTGATCGACGGTGATTGAACCGTTAAACAGACCATGGATAGAGTCACGACGTAATAAACTTGCCCGTTTCTCTAAATCTCCGTCACGGCCACCACGAACAACAATTGCACGCAAACGCATTTTATTGTTTGCACCGTTACGCTCAATAAGTAAACGCGCCAGCAAACGACCGATACGGCCAAAACCATATAGAACGACATCGCGCGGCTCAATGTTATCTTCCGAGTCGATGATGTCCGCTAATTCACGCTGAACATACTCAGTAACCGACAAGTTATCGCCTTTGCCACCAAACAAATAACCATAGGCAAGTTTACCCAAATCAACTCGGGCTGGTGACAGCTTCAGTTCTGCCATAGCCTGCAGGAAAGGAAAGCTTTCACGTAAGCGAACTTTCTGCCCTTCGTGACGAAGAATAAGACGATGTGCCTTAATGATATTGATAGTTGATACATTCAATAATGAACGTCCGTAAACTAAAATTTCGACACCGAAGTTGCGGTACAACTTACCAAGCAACGGTTGCATTTGCTCGGCGAATTCCTGGCGTTCCTGCCAACTTGATAAGGTTGGATCTTGCTGGTTAGAGTTCATAGTGAGCCCTGTCCTCTATGCTAATGTCAGTGAGCTAATTAAAATGCTACGCTTTAAAAACCGCGATATTGTACTGAAAAGCTTGGCATGAAGCCAATTTTAAGAAACAATCGTATTTCACTAATTAAATGTTGAAGCCTATGTTAAAAAGAATCGCCATTACAAGTGCTGTCGTTGCCCTCGTCGGTTGTGTTGAAGGAAAACCAACTGTACGTGAAATTTGCCAGTCCAACCCCGCAATGTGCAGTGACTTAAATGACGATAACTGGTGTAACTCTGAGCGCAGGCAGCTTATATTCAGTCGTTACGAGCGACACCAGAAAGATACCAGTGAAAACCAATACTTTTTAATGCGTGACCTGCAAGAGTACGCCCAATGTATGGAATTAGCTTCAACTATTGAGCACAAAAAGCTCAAGCAAAAACAGTCAAACCGTATTGAAGCCTATATCAACTCGCAAAAAAACATTAAAAAGTTAGCCGATAAAACGGCCGGTTCCGACCACCCGCTTTGGTTATATTGGCATTGGTCAAACCGGGGAAACGACCAGGCTTTACAAAAACTGCTGTCCTTAGAAGGGACTCCGCAAATGGAGACGCCTGAACTGAAGTTGGCCCTGGCCACCTATTATGCAAAGCAGGACTCACAAAAAACATTCGAGCTTCTCTACAATGCATTACGGTTATATAAACCCGGTGATCGTATTAACCCTGAAATACCGTCAACCTTAGTCTCCATGTACCTCAAACAAGGTAATGGGTCTCAAGCCTATATATGGTCTCAGGTTGCCTGG
>NZ_DFTS01000067.1:26743-34869 GCF_002383015.1 Idiomarina sp. UBA4206 | reverse complement strand
CGGCAGCTTGGTCAGGACAACCTGGAGAAAAACAGTATGAAGAACATTGTTAATGCCAGCGAAGAACAATACGAACAGTGGGACGAACAAGCCGAAGACATAGTTGAGAAAATCGAAGAAGGAAACTTTCGCGGTTATTACTCATCGTCTTCGTGACGCATAGCTAGCGAGTTAACACAATAACGCTGTCCGGTCTCGGTGGGCCCGTCATCAAACACGTGGCCCAGATGACCACCACAGCGACTGCAGAGTATTTCCGTCCTTATCATCCCATGGCTTGCATCTTTTACGTAGTCAACTGAACCTTGTATTGCCTTATCGAAGCTTGGCCAACCACAGTGTGCATCGAATTGATGGTTAGCGTCGAAAAGTTTTTGCCCACAGCCCGCACAACGGTATATGCCCTCTTTATCACAACTTAGATACTTACCTGAAAAAGGCCTTTCCGTGCCTTTTTCCCTTAAGACATAATAGGCTTCATCACCTAGCAATTCACGCCACTCCTGCTCGCTTTTATCTTCCCAGTTATGCTCACTCATAAAGGACTAACCTCTTTATCTTTCAATTAAATTTCGTACTACTGTCATACTGCGTATGCTAAACTTAAGCTAACATTCATGGCTAATTTTTGCTGAGGTTTTGCATGCTTCGTCGTACCAAAATTGTGACCACTCTTGGACCGGCCACAGACTCTGAGGAAACTCTCAGAGAACTTATCAGAGCTGGCGCCAATGTCGTTCGCCTTAACTTCTCTCACGGTAATGCAGACGATCACAAACACCGAGCTTCAATGGTCAGAAAAATAGCCCGCGAACTAGAAGCGCATGTTGCTATTTTAGGTGATCTACAAGGCCCTAAAATTCGCGTAGCGCGCTTTCAACAAAATAAAATTATGTTATCCGTTGGCGATAAGTTCATTTTAGATGCTGAGCTTGAAAAAGACAGTGGTGACCAGAACAGAGTCGGGCTGGACTATAAAGATTTACCTAATGACGTTAACCCCGGCGATATTCTGTTACTTGACGACGGCCGTATTCAATTAAAAGTTGAAGAAATTAACGGCAGTCAGGTAATGACTGAAGTAACCGTTGGAGGTCTCCTCTCCAACAATAAAGGGATTAACCGTCAGGGCGGTGGTTTATCAGCCGCAGCATTAACTGAAAAAGATTATACTGATATAAAGTTGGCCGCAGAAATTGGTGTCGATTACCTCGCAGTTTCTTTCCCCCGCTCCGGAGACGACATAAATCAGGCACGTCACCTACTGCGAGAAGCTGGCGGGCAAGGCGTGTTGTGCGCAAAAATAGAACGCGCAGAAGCTGTCGCCAGCGAGCATGCTTTAGACGATATCATCAGAGCTTCTGACGCTGTTATGGTTGCCCGTGGTGACTTAGGTGTTGAAATTGGCGATGCACAATTAGTTGGCAAGCAAAAACAGATCATTTCTCGTGCTCGTCAATTAAATCGTGTTGTTATCACAGCGACTCAAATGATGGAGTCGATGATTGAAAACCCTATGCCAACTCGTGCTGAGGTAATGGATGTTGCCAACGCTGTATTAGATGGCACAGATGCCGTTATGTTGTCAGCTGAAACCGCTGCAGGAAAACACCCGATAGCAACAGTTAAAGCAATGGCGGATATTTGTCTTGGCGCTGAAACTCACCCTTCAGCTCAACTGCGCCATCAGGACCTGGAAGAGATGTTTTCCAGTATTACCGAGGCTACTGCGATGTCTGCAATGTACGCTGCCACACATCTCAATGGTGTGACCGCCATTATTGCTCTGACAGAATCGGGCTTTACTGCCAAGTTAATGTCTCGTATTACCTCGCACCTGCCAATATTCTCGTTATCGCGCCATTCTCACAGCCGCGATAAGTCAGCGCTTTATCGTGGTGTCTATCCTATAAACTTTGATTCCACCAGTGTAGAAAACCCAATCACTGAAGCTATCGAAGTGGTTAAAAAGAGTGGTCACATTAAAGCGGGTGATTTAGTCATACTCACTCATGGTGACGTTATGGAAACCGTAGGCTCAAGTAACACCTGTAAAATTATTGAAGTGCGCTAGTTACTAAAATCTTTAATTAACGAATCGAGAAGGTCGATATATTCATCGGCCTTTTTAATCACATTCTTACGCTGTTCCTGAGTCAGACTTTGATACATATCCCAAAGAAATTTATTTCGCAGTTCACTGCTTTCTTCTGATTTCTGTTGAAAAGACTCACTTCTGAGTTGTTTAGGATCAAGGATTAAAGACGACATCTTTTCTTCATCAACAGGCTGTTTCAGTAGCGCTTTTTCAAATTCGGTTATCCAGCTTGCACGGTAACTTAACCAAGGCTCCCGTAGCTGGGGTGAATCACTTACCCAACTACGCAATAACTTATCTTGCTCTGTTGTTAAGTCACCGAGGATATCCTCTAAATCTTCCTCAACGTCGGAAATGCGATCAAGACGTCGTAGTATGTCACTCTGTTCTTTATCTTCTTTCAAACGCTGATAGCGTTCTTCCTGAGCTTCCTCTAGTCGGCTTACCAGTTGCTGGCGCTGTTTTACAGAAAGTGTTGCGAGTAAGTCGGCTTCGGACTCAATTTTTATGAGTACGTTTTCCCAAAAAGCCCATAAAGTATCTTCAAAATCACCAATATCGTTTTGTGTTAACGACTTTTCCTCAACCTTATCGCGCAATGCTTTTAGTTCCTTGCGGTACAAAGGAAGCTGCGTCTGAGCATGCCACTGATGAAGTTCATCGACTTTTTCTGATAGCAGCTCTTGTTGTTCACCGTTCAAGTCAACGTAGTCCTTTACCTTCCACTCCACCAGAGTATCAGCAAACTGATAGCCTATATTAGCTGTACAACCAGCAATAAAAATAAGAACGGTAAGCACGCCTGTCAGTCGATACATGTTCAGCTCAGAATAAGTTGTTTAATACGGTCTTTATAACTACGGCTGACTTTCAGTTTTTGACCATTTTTTAATTGTAAATGATACTCACCATTTTGCTGGTTACACAACTTCTCTACCTGTTTTATATTGACGATAGCTGAGCGGTGAACCCGTTGAAATAACTTAGGGTTTAAGTCCTGTTCCAGCTCTTTCATGGTACGACGCAGTATGTGGGTTTCGTCTCCGGCATGTATGCACATGTAGTCACCTGCGGCATCAACCCACTTGATATCTTTAACCGCCACCCGAGTAATTTCGCCACTATCTTTTATTGCAATGTAATCCGGATATTCATCAGCAGTAATGTTCTCTCCTGCTGATAACCTTTCCAGCAAGGTGTCAGCGTCCTGACCGGTCACCTCAGCTACAAGGCTGATTAATTTACTCTGCTGTTCGTCATTGACATTTTGATGCTCACTTATCACACGTTTAACGCATTCCGCTAAGCGAGCATCATCCACGGGCTTTAACAAGTAATCCAATGCCCTGACTTCAAATGCCTTTATCGCATATTCATCATAAGCGGTTACAAAAACCACAATAGGCAAGTCCTGCCCTTGCTCCTTAACCGCTTTCAACACTTCAAATCCATTAAGGCCAGGCATTTGAATATCAAGAAAAATCAAATCGGGCTTTTCTTTTACAATAATTTCCACAGCCTCTCGACTGGTTTTACACTCGGGCATCAGCTCCAGTTGCTCAAATTCTTTTAAACGAATAGCCAAACCTTTTCTGGCAAGTGACTCATCGTCAACAACCAAGGTTTTCAATCGATTCATTATTGATTCTCCACCGTTTCGATCGGAATAGTAATGCGAACACAAAGACCACTTTCTTCACCTTTGAGCATCTCAAAACGATAATGCTTGCCGTATAAAGACTTTAATCGTTGTCGAGTGTTATTGAGTCCCACACCATCTTTACGGAAAAGCTTTTCAGGGTCTGTTTGTATTTCGGGACCGTTGTCACAAACTTCCAGTATCAAATTGCCATTATCAGCCCACGAGCGCACTTTTATTAGCCCGACCCCTTCAACGTTAGAAATAGCGTACTTTATTGAATTCTCAATCAAAGGCTGGCAAATCAAACTTGGAACCAACGCGTGTTTTGTCTCATCGGACAAATGAATATCAATTTCAAGTTGCTCGTCAAAACGAACTTTCTCGATATCCAGATACAGCAACAGCGCGTCAATTTCTTTCTCTAGCGTCACTTTTTTAATCGGCTCATTATCTAACGAAAAACGCAAAAAGCGGCTAAGTTTGTTTACCATTAAATTGGCTTTTTCGTTGTCTTTTAGCAGAATCAGTGTCGATATCGCATTTAAAGTGTTGAACAAAAAGTGCGGGTTTAACTGATATCTCAGCATTTTTAACTGTGCCTGATGCGCCATAGACGAGGCAAGCAACGCTTTTTGCTTCTCTTCTTGCAGCATCTGATAGTACTTAATGCCAAAGTACAATCCACTCCAGCTAAGAACAATGTAGAACTTAGCCAAACTGTTTTTTAAATAGAAAAAAGGACTGTCCGGCCGAAACCCAAATTTGTAAATTTCCCAATAGGTTGCGTTATCAACAATGGCCCAGGCTACCGCTGTAATGTATGAGACACCAATTGCGATAAGGACCATCAAAGGTGGCGGCAGCTCCCATATTCTGCGATACAAATACCGCAAAGGGATTGTTATCAAAAAACCAGCATAGGCACCAAGAATGATGATCAAGGTGTATATGTCTCGCATTTCATGCATTAGTGAGCCAATATAATTCACTAATGCGTAGCCTATCCAGCCACCCGCCTGCAATAACCAAAAAAAGCGGTTACGATTGTCCATCAGTAACTGCCACTGCGTTTTTATCGGTTTATTCATCGCGCTGAAGACTCTAGTCTCGATAGCTCATCAATATCAACTAAGCTTCCTGAGAAAAGTGAATTGACTTGCTCCTTCTGATTTCCCATAAACTGCACGCCTAACTCAACCTGCTCCTCAAGCACTTTTATTTGTCGGACTATTGCATTAAGGGTGAGATCACCATTTCTTTTTTGTTCTATATTCAGAACAATTTTACTGCCATTTTCCCATAGTTCTTCCAGCTTACCGTCCGGTTTTTCATGCTTTAACCGACAGCCACTTTCTGAAACATCCAACACGTGGCCTTTAAAAGATACTTCGTCACCGCTCACCGACTTTCCGGCTACTTCGGCAGGCAAAAAAGCGTCAAACCGACGCCCTTTTCTAATGACTCTGTGCTCTATCTGGTTAGGCCACAAAATGAAAAGCATTTTTGTTGGATGTGAGATGACGTAACTTACCTCGCTACGAAAAGCACAGATCTCCCCATTTTCATTTTCGAGTACAAAACGAACAATAACTGGCGTTTTCTCTTGCAAAAAATCTCGAACATCCTTGTATTTGCGTACGTCCGGCATATTAATAATGACCCAGCGGTCATTAACTGCACCTATAAACTCTGAGAAAAAACGAGCCGGGACATTTGAGCTGGCTAATTGAACTTCTATTCTTTGACCGGTTACGAGCTCCGAAATTTTGCTTGTCATAGGGGTCTCTTTGAGATGAATCGATATGTTACTATGATCGCTAGTTGTCTGGCTGTGTCAAGCAAAGGAGAGTCCCTTGGTCGCTTACGATATAACCCCCATCGATTTACACGGGCATTTATTTAATGTCTCGCTCACTATTGAACGAGCGGTTGACGAACAAGAACTTTGGTTACCGAACTGGATCCCGGGCAGTTACTTAATACGAGACTTTAGTAAGCACATCATAGGGCTACATGCTGAAAGTAACGGACAAGAGTTAACGATTGAGCAAATAGCAAAGAATCGTTGGCGTCTCGACAAATCAAACCATCCCATTACCGTCTATTATCAAGTCTACGCCTGGGACTTGTCTGTTCGCTCCGCATACCTTGATCAGTTCCAGGGGTTCTTTAACAACACAAGTTTATGTCTGGCAGTTGAAGGACAGACCGATCTTCCCTGTGAACTGCATCTTCACGCGCCACCTGAAGCACCTCAGTGGAAAGTGGCAACCGGTATGCCAAGAAAAAATGGACAAGCACACTCATGGGGAACATTTCAGGCGGAAAACTACGACGCTTTAATTGATTATCCGTTTTTAATCGGTGACTTGACCATTGAGGAATTTATCGCTCACGGGATAAAACATTCCTTTGTTTTAAGTGGCCGGCACTTTGCGGATACCTCAAGAATAACCGCTGACCTTGCTCGTATTTGTGAAACCCAATTGCAAATGTTCGACGAAGCCCCCTTCCAGTCTTATACATTTTTAACCATGGTTGTCGGTAACGGCTTCGGTGGACTCGAGCATAGAAACTCAACTGCCCTACTATGCAGCCGTAAAGATCTTATTAGTGCTCATCAATATGAAATGAATGACAACTATCAAACTTTTCTGAGCCTTTGTTGCCACGAGTATTTTCATAGTTGGAACATTAAAACCCTAAAGCCACGAGCGTTTCTGCCGTATCAACTGGACAAAGAGTCCTATACCGAGCAGCTCTGGTTCTACGAAGGAATGACGTCGTATTTTGATGACTATCTGCTTCATGCCAGCGGTATCATTGATGAAAAGCGCTATTTAAAAGTGCTTGGTGATACGCTCTCAAGAGTTGAACGAGGCGCGGGTCAGTATCAACAAAGTGTTACCGAGTCGAGTTTTCTGGCGTGGACTAAGTTTTATCAACAGAACGAAAATGCGCCTAACAGCATTGTCAGTTATTACGCTAAAGGTGCATTAATTGCTTTAAGTCTGGATTTAATGTTACGCCTGCAATCTGAGCATAAGTTAACTCTGGGCAACGTCATGAAAGACCTGTGGCACGAATTCGGTAAAACCTCAATTGGCACAGCCGATGATACCGTTCTGAGTTGGCTAAATCATTATCCTGGCATTGATGTTTCCGACTTCTTAAAAGACGCGCTATACAACAAGGACTCCATACCACTTATCGAGTTGCTGCAAAACTTCGGTATCGACGTTCAACGGCAAGTACCAGTAGATGACAACAACAGTGGAGGAAAAGCAGCCGATCAGCCAGCCAGAGTAAACTTCGGCGCAAAATATAAAGCATCTGCACAAGGGCTGGAGATCATCAATGTTTACCACGACGAAAGCGCCTATCATGCAGGGTTGTCAGCCGGAGACCGAATTATTGCGGTTGATCACTTGCAGGTAAATGAGCAGTCCATAAAAACCATTCTTGAACGCTACGTTCCCGGGGATACAGTAACGGTTCATGCATTCCGAAGAGATGAATTGATGACCCTGGAGCTTACCTGGCTGGAGCCCGCGAAAAGCAGTTACCTGTTAAGCGTGAAACAACCTGATAAGTTGAAAGGCTGGCTAACGCCTTCCGGTTAGTCCTGATAAAGCTGGGGAAGTAACGCTGGATCGAGTCGGTTATTTCCCCAGTTAACCCGCCAGTCAAGATGAGGCCCGGTTGCACGACCGGTAGCACCAATAGCACCGATTAACTCGCCCTGCTTAACCTTGTCGCCAACGTCCACGTTAAGTTCGCTCAAGTGCAAGTATGTGGTCGTGACTTTATAGCCATGCTCAATAATAATTGTGCCGCCCGAATAGAATAAGTCGGGTTCAGCTAACACCACCTCACCCGGCCAAGGGGCTTTTACCGGAGTACCCGTCGGCCCTGCGATATCTTCACCATAATGCGGGTTACGAGGTTCTCCGTTAAAAACTCTCTGACTTCCGTAAACACCACTAATACGCCCCTTTGCAGGCTTAACGACTGGGGTTAGAAAGTCCGTTCTCTGCGTTTCTTTTTGCCGCGCTACCCAAACTTTCTCTGCTTCTTTTCTTGCCCTTTTAACCTGTGCGGGATCTGGTGTTACCGTCTTTTGAGGCACTCCGTCGACACGGTCAATTTTATATTCACGAGGCGTTAACGTGAGCTCTTTGGTTATTCTGCTGTCACCTTTCTGAATTACTAAGGTGTTTTTAAGCGGAGCTTTTCGTGCGAAACCAAAAACAATATAACCCTGCTCGGTAACTTGCAGAGGTTCGTCATTCAAAGTGGCAGTAACTCCGGGCTCAGATTTAGCTAAAATAAGCGCTCCCTGAGTCAATGGCCCTTTTATCTCCAGTTCAATAGGTTCGTCCGCCA
>NZ_DFTS01000067.1:26265-26654 GCF_002383015.1 Idiomarina sp. UBA4206 | reverse complement strand
CCGCCAATGCAACGTTTATTGAGCAAAGCGACAAAATAAAAGCGGTAATTGTTCTACGCATAGGCAATGGCTCCCTTCCCAACCCCTTCAAACGCACGAACTTCGACTTTTTTATCGGGGTTTTGTGATTTTATTTCTGCAACTAAATAATCCGCGATACATTCAACGGTTGAGTCGGTATCAATAACAAAGTTTTCTGCATTAGGAACCACAAGCTCAAACAGGCCCTGATCAGCAATATAGCTATAAAAAGTATGGCTGGAATCAGAGCTCAAATCACTGGCCGCGTCAGATAATTTAAGATTGCTGCGAGTGCAGACATCTTCCGTTGTACCTAAATAAATATCCTGCCATTTATCCGACCACTCTTTTTCAAGTACCGGCTGTCT
>NZ_DFTS01000067.1:16129-26200 GCF_002383015.1 Idiomarina sp. UBA4206 | reverse complement strand
AAAGTACCGGCTGTCGTATGTTATCCAACTTAATCTGGATTTTTGAGCGATGGCCATGGGCTATACGTTGGCAATTTCCATCGTGCTTTTTCAGACCATGAGTGTAGTGATAATAAAAACCATCAATATTCTCAGGTCGTAAAAACAAGCTAAGCCCTTCAACGTTAACCGGCAACTCTCTTTTTATGACGGCTTTAAGGTAGTCAGTAACCGTTTCAATGGAGACAACTTCCGCATCGATAAAAGCAAAGGCATCCGCAGGACAGAACAAATGGATAGAGCGCTGTTCCGGGCGCACAAAGTCAACCCAGTTAGCACTGTCATCGGAGTTATGCGTGACTTTTGTGTATGGATGTTCCGCCGGCACAACCAACTTATGATCAACCGAATTATCGATAATGGCTTTAACTTGCTTTTTCACACGACCAAAATCCAGCACCATAGATTGCTCATTTAGAGCGCCATCCAGCACAATATCAACAATCCAGCTCTCACCGACTATTCCCCTCTCTGGGCATAGGTAAGAGCAATCAATAACGGTCAAATCATTCACAAATAACTGCATAGTGAGCTTTTCTCATCTCTTCTTTAAGAACTGCAACCAGTATAACCTGAAACGCCTTATCCGATAAGCTCAATCAGGTTGGCCCATTCCCACAATAATTTCAGCGAAAGTAAAATTAATGCAGCGCCCATGGTGCGATCTACCCAGTGACTGTAGTGCCAGAGTGTTTTAAAAATACGGGGCTGAGTAAGCAACCAGGTTAAAAACAAAAACCACAGCCCAGTTGCAACAATAAGGTACACGCCGTACCCAAATTGGATACTAAAAGGTGTTTCCGGCGCAATAATAGTAGTAAATAGGGTTAAGAAGAAAATTGTTGCCTTCACATTGAGACCATTGGTAATAAAACCAACAATAAAAGCTTTACGCTTACGTGGTTGAGTAGAGGCAAGCTCGCTGTCCGACATATCCTTTCTTGGCTTGGCTTTAATTGCCTGAGTTCCGATAAAACCTAAGTACAATGCACCTGCACAAAGCAGGGTTTGATATAACCAGTCTGTCTGGTGAATGATGAGCGCAACGCCAACAAGTGAATAAGTCACATGAATAACAATTCCTGCGGCTATTCCAAGACTCACCCAGTAACCTGCCTTACGCCCAAAACTTAAGCTATAACGTGATACGACCGCAAAATCAGGGCCAGGGCTTGCAACCGCGAACAGATGAATCAAGGCAATGGTTAAAAACTCACTCCAGTAAGACAACACAAACTCCTTATTGCGTATTTACACTTTAACTGCCAGAATCAAAGTTACTTTTTATTAATTACAGATTACTATTAATCAATATGAAAAACACGAAACTCCCCTCATTAAATGCACTGAGAGTGTTTGATGTTGCTGCCAGAAGCGGATCGTTTAAGCAAGCCTCGCAAGAGCTTGGAGTCACTCAGTCCGCGGTAACCCGGCAAATACAAACTCTGGAAGAGCAGCTCGAAGTTCGCTTGTTTCAACGCGACAACCGAGTTCATTCGCTCACCCCGGTAGGTCTTGAGCTAGCTCCTCAAATTGAACAAATATTCGAGCAGCTGGAACGGACGATAGAACGCACCCGAAACCTAAGTGACAATACAACAACACAGCTAACCGTCGCAATCAGTTCCGAGCGTTTACGTTTCTGGCTGGCCGGAAAGCTTGCAGACTTTCATTCTCTGTATCCTCACATACAATTGAGTTTTAGTCGTTGTAATGAGCACTTTGTTAATGAAAGTGCCGCGGAAATGGCATCAGCAATACAACACCAAAGCTGGGATCTCGCTATTGGTTATGGCAAGACGACGGACAAAAACATTCAGTCTGTTCCATTACAGAAGAACCAACTGGTACCGGTTTCTGCTATTCAGACAAATGAAAGCCCGTTTCATTTACCCTGGTTAATCAACCCGGATAACCCGGATCATCAGGCTATGTTAAAAGCTTACAGCCAGGAGTTAGCCTCTACACGCATGATCCACTGTAACGATGTACAAATGTCTCTCGACTTATCTGCGGCAGAACAGGCAATTGCACTTATCGACAGCAGCCTTATCACGCCCGGTCTGTCTAACTTAAAAGTTTATAATGATTTCGCACGACCCTGTCAGTATCCGTTAAGTGTTTACTATCGTAAGCGACAAAGGCAGCCAGTCGCCCTTGTTGCTTTTATAAAATGGTTACAGCTAATCATTTCATAAATTAACGGTGACGCCCTTGTTTACATACATTCATGTTTGTATGTAAAATATTGCTCCTTTTTATTATTGGAGAGTGATATGTGGCGTATAGCATCACTGGTTGTACTGATAATCTTAAACTTCCCATCTTTTGCTGATGAGGTTCACTTTACCGGAGCTTATTCTACGGATCAGCTAAGGGGCGTCAGGGCTGGTTACAGGGTAACAAACTTACCGGTCGAATTGCCGACATGGATTGGCTCACCAAAACTTCATGTCGAGGCGGCTTTAAACCACTGGCAGGACTCAAACAATACAGAAGATAATATAACGGCTTTTACTATCAGCCCGATTCTTTCCTGGCACATAGCAGGAGCTCAGCGACCGTTATTTTTAGAGGCTGGTATAGGTGGTAGTTATTTCGACAAAACACAAATAAGTAATCGCCGCTTATCAACCCAATTTCAATTTGAGGACAGAATATCACTCTCCTGGCAATACAACCGCAGCTCTAGTGCTCGTATCGCCTTGGGGTATACCCACTATTCAAACGCTGATATCAAACGGCCTAACGACGGACTCGATTTCTTTTGGTTAAGTTGGGCCCTACCATTTTAACCTCCGGATGAATTAGCGTTATCTGTCTGAAGTTGCTACATTTAGTCTTAAGTTCTATTCAACTGGAGGTCAAATGAGAAAACAACTTCTTAAACTATCAGCTATTGCGGCTACGGGACTCTTTGTTTCAGCTTGCGGCAGTCCTGAATCAGGAATGACACAGTGCACTATGGAGCCTAAAGAAAACTGGTTGGATCAGGAGCAATTTCAGAGCTCGTTGAAAGAGCAAGGTTATGAAATAAACGAGTTTAAAGTAACCGATGGAAACTGTTATGAAATTTACGGGTTTAACCAGAATAAGCAGAAAGTTGAAATTTACTTTAACCCAGTAGATGGCAGTATTGTTAAGCAAGAAACTGAATAATAACGGTAAAGGCAGTGCCAATGATCATTTGGGATAAGTTTATAAGAACCTTTCATTGGTTATTGGTACTGTGCTTTTGTCTGAACTATTTTTTCCTCGAACATGGCAGCAGCATCCATCAGGCAGTAGGTTATACTGCCGCAGCTTTGGTTATGAGTCGTGTTGTCTGGGGCTTTATTGGGCCTCCTAATGCGCGCTTTAAAAGTTTTCTCCCCTCCTTTTCTGGTATAAAAAAACATCTTCATGAACTGAAAGAGAGAGAGGTGAAGCAGACTCAGGGCCATAATCCACTCGGTGGCCTTATGGTGTTTTCTATACTTGCTTTGTTTTTAGTTCAGGCTGTTACTGGCTTTCTTCGTGAAGAAGTGGATGCACTATATGGAGACAGCTTTTTAACCTCATTGCACGGCATATCCGCCAACATCATTTTTACGCTCGTGATTATTCACATTATTGCCGTATTTATTACCGCTTATTTGGGTAAAATAGAGCTTATCCGACCTATGATTAACGGCAAACGCCGGGTAAAGCGCCATGACTGAGGAAAAAGCTTCCAGAGAACGTATATATCAGGTTTCCAGTAACCGTGAACGAGCATCTCATAAATTGCGTTATGTCGAAGCCTCAGCCCCCATCGAGGAAGACTGTCGTTTGTGTGTCGGTTCGCTAGCAGCAACTAATCACAATGAGAATGAGTTCTCCATCGCCAAAACGGTTTATGATGACATTGCCAGAATGGCGTTTCTGGAAAAGCAGCTCTACTCAAACCAGGCCTACCCTCCTCTATTTTTTTATCAGGCTTTGCAACAGTGGCGCGACACATTTTTATCACTAAAAGTTGATAACAAAGTGGCTGGCTACAGCCTTATGGTCCCTCTGGCTGACAACGCTTTAGCACTTATGTCCTTGCTTATTGGAAAAAGCTTTCAGGGACAGGGATTGGGTAAGGAATTACTGCATCAGTCTATTTTGCTTGCCCAGTCACTTCATTATAAACGCCTTGAATTGAGCGTTTCCCCGAAAAATAAATCCGCCGTTTGTTTATATGAAAGGTTTGGCTTTCAGACGACTGATTCTATTAAAGATTACTTAGGGCCTGGTGAAGATCGCATTCTAATGAGCTTACCTTTAGCAAAGACATAACATGACCTCTCTGGATTTATTCGGCAACCTGGGTTCTGAACCACTGCGTTCAAATATTAGTGAACAGGCAACACTGTTTCATCAGTTTTTGGCTAAAAATGACGAGGCCTTGTTAACCGACGTTCGCGGTGTATTAAAGAGCGCTCCCTTACGTCACTTACAAACGCCCGCCGGGCATAAAATGTCAGTCAAAAGTAGTAATTGTGGCGAGTATGGCTGGATGAGTGATAGCCAGGGCTATCGATACCAAAGGATTGACCCAGTCACCAAAGCACCCTGGCCCCAAATGCCCCCTCTCATTGCAACCAAAGCAATAGAAGTGGCAACACTTGCAGGGTTTGAAAATTTCAAACCAGACTCCTGTCTTATTAACGTTTATTTACCCGGAGCAAAAATGGGTTTGCATCAGGATAAAGATGAGAGGGACTTTACAAAGCCTATCGTTTCTTTTTCCTTTGGTTTACCAGTTAACTTTTTATGGGGTGGTTTTAAGCGTTCGGAGAAATACCAGAAGTTTCAGCTTCAACACACGGATGCTTTAGTTTGGGGTGGGAGTGACAGACTCCGGTATCACGGGGTACAGCAACTTAAGGACGGAGTTCACCCCGTTACAGGGCGCTGCAGAGTTAACCTGACCATTCGTCAGGCAGAATAATTAGAAGCGTTTTAAGTTCTGCATATAGTGATGGATGTCATAGCTTTTAGCCTTCTCCATAAGCTCACTTCTTTTTTCAAAGCACAGGCCTTCTGTCGCAACATTAAACTCTTCAAGCAGTTGAAAGCTCTGTGACAGCAAAGCTTGATCTCTTTCATTAAAAGCACCCTGATGTCTGCTGGCCCAGTAATGAGCATGATGAAAGAGTTGCTCTGAAACTCGGGCAAATACAATAGGGTTCAGTACTCGATAATGCCGATACTGTTGAAAATGTTGATAGTTAGTCTTGCCCTTCTCCGTTAAAAGATCCATAGGCTCATCAACCAACATATACCTATAAAGGTAGCTATTATTGAACGCTGCAAGGTGTTGCCAGTACTCACGCTCATCTTCATCTTCGCTAGCGTCAATGCGTGCGCTTAAATCCGATATATCGTAAAACCGGAAATTGGTTAAAAGATGACTGCGCATGAACCGGACAAAAGGTTCGGGCTGTTGCACTGAGAAATTTTCAAACACTTCAAATAATTCAAGTGTTACATAATTAAACCGAGGCTTAAGGGCTTCGTACTTCCGTGCAAGCTGACGAAACCTTCGGGTTTTTCTAAGTCCCTGAAGATCTTCATCTCCTAATAAACTGTCCATACCTGAGTAACGGAAGTTAAGAGCTAACTCTATGCAATCGAGAGCATTCTCCTTCTCACCGGCTAACCAGTAAACACAGGCCGCATTATGCAGAATAGATGGGTTTAACCAACTGTAATGGGCCATACTTAAATAGAACTCAATTCCTGCATCCAAAAATGCTGTGTCCGCTTTTTGTTTATAAGCGTCGCAGCTAAGTGCCAGGTAGTATTGAATAAGATTGTAAAATTCAGAGGTTTCTCTATAGGCTTCCCATTTAGCTTCAAAGTCCGTATTAAACCATTCCTCTATCCTGGCTAACGATTTTATCGGAGACAATTGCTCGATGGCAGGAAGTGCCGGATGTTTACCCGGGCTATTATCATTGGAAGCATTTGCGACAGACACTTTACTTCTGGCTTTTTGAGCTTGTGTGACAGAACGAAATGCCTTATCACCGATAACAACGTAATGCTTATCGACCAATCCGTAAGGCTTAACTGTGGTAGTAGCAACATCGAGCTCAGTAAGGCAGGCACAACGACCTGTCGTATGGTTGTACGAATAGATGAAACAGCCATTAAAGAAATAACTGTACTGAGCATCATTTTCCAGCGGATTACTACTTCCCAGAAACGCTGGGCTATCCGGCGTCACATTGACTGCTGTATTGGTTATCGTGCTCACGGTCAGCTCCTGTCACAAGTTAATCAAAGCCATTACAGGTGAATTATTAGACAGCTCTCAGACTATCTTTGTCACTCAGCCTATAAAAGAGCCTTTACAGAACTTTAACCTTTGCTAGCAATTTCTGACTAGAAGCCAAAGAAAATAACGGGTAGACCTGAAGTCAGCGCAATTAATTATATAAACTTATGATAATTGGCACTTAAGAATAAGTGGGTCAACTATTTCTATAACAATAGAGTATACCCTCTTTATGAGTTGGTCAATTTTTATACAGAACACTAACTTGTAGAGAACCCAAGTGCTGGTTATATTGATTAGACTACAATTGGGACTTAGCGTTTATCAAAGGGAATGATATCGGAATGAAGCTATGGCGCGTACTGCTTACAATATTAGTTATTGCATTCGCTATAGGTCTATTAGGTTATTCCTATTTGAATCAACAACTAAAATCGCTTGGTATCAGCGACTGGAGCATAGAGTTTGAACGCTTATCAATTAATCACATTATTATTGAGCGGCTGGAGTTAACAATAGACTCATTACCAGAGTCCTCCGCAAGTCAGTCATCAACCGTACTAAACCTAACACAGATACTCTCCGCCGAAGTGCCGGCCATAGTTCCGGAACGCTTTGATATCAAATCTCTGCGCGTAAAAGGAACATTATTACCAGAGCCAATTTCAGCGACTTTTAAGTTATTAAACCGAGAACCGCTCCAGCTAAAAGTTAACAGCCGGGAGCCTGTTACAGCCTCTCTGCAACTGACCCGAGAAAATGGCAGTCTTGATCTCTCCGCTCAACACGACAGTGCAACTTTGCAGGCAAATTACAACTATAGCTCAGGCCAGCTCACCGCCGATGCGAGCTACTTACTCGCAGCACAGAACGTTGCAGATAGCCTAAGCACCGGGCAAATTCCAATGAGTGCACAATGGCAAGGTAACTTTTCACCTGATACTGAATTCACAAGCCTTGAAAGCATTACATCCGCCCTGTCCGGTGAATTATTGCTGTCGGTTAAAAATAGCGTTGAAATAGTCGCAGCTGATAGCACCACCGCAGCATCTGGCAAGCTTCAGCTTAATTTGAGTAAAGGCGTTATTAACTTCTATACACTTGAATTGAATGGTGAAACCAACAATCTAATGTCCTTAAACGTGCCTGAGTTGCCGGTACAATTAGAATCAGTAATCTGGCAGTTAAGTAGCAATGATCAGCTTGCATTGCCGCTGCTTAAAATTCAGCAGGCAGTAAATAAAACTCACTGGCCTGTTAGTGCCAAAGCCGTTGCTAAGGGCAAGAAAAACGAGACACTCAACCTCTCATCAGAGCTGTCCGTTGAGCAAAAACAGTGGCAGTTTAACTCAGTTAATTTCGATCATTTAAACCTTCAGCTCCACAACGTAGCCTTACCCGTTGCAGAGCAATCATTGATTATTAATAAGCTTACAGCAGCGTTCTCCGGTCAGATTTCAAATGAGGCTGCCACGCTCCAAAGCACTGAGTCGACGCACATTGAGTTCTCGCACTTAAATAACGATGCCACTGCAGTCGTCAGTTTCTCACATGTTTTTTATCCATACTCAGAGCCTGACGACATTACCGCTGAGCTTGGTCTCAGTATTCATGCCGACGCGCTTAGTTTTGATCAGCTACCTCAAATAAAGGCGGCTTTTAACAGTGACTTTAAATATCGACAGCAAAAGCTTATCGGTAACGGAGAACTTAGACTTGGCGAGCACATTCGTGTACAACATCACAGCGAAATTACAACCAACCGCATACAAAGTAAGGTTAAAATTCACGACTTTAACTGGAAGCAAACACCACAACTCGATGCGCTACTCAAGCACTTCGCGCCTCAGGTTGTTATCAGTAAAGCGACGATTAATGGTCACGCAGACGTAAACTTCGACTGGAATGATAATCGCTGGCAGCTCGATAACGGTCACGTCGATATTCAGCAAAGCGACTGGGTTGCGGATACTTTATCGGCGGTTGATAGTAGCCTCAACTTTCAGTTTAATGCCAATAACGAACAGCTCCATGTTAATAACGCTCAACTTTACATCGGTAGTGTGCAACAGGGATTTACGCTAGGCCCTGTAACGGCTGAGTTTGGGGCTCAAATACCCTTTGATAACCCCAAACAGTCCACGCTTAACTTAACCAGCCACAGCATAAAAGGCCTTGGCGGAAGTATCGGTATTCCTAACCAAAGCTATTCTATGGCCGACAAGTTTGCACTGCCCGTTGTTTTCGAAGAAATTTCTCTGGGCGAGCTTATGCGCCAATACCCAAGTAATAAAGTGGCGATAGACGGTAATGTCTCCGGAACCATACCAGTGCACTGGGACTCTAACCAGTTTACAGTTGACCGAGGTTATTTAAATGCCCTGGCTCCCGGTGGTCACTTGCAGGTAGATTCATCGGCGTTAGTGTCGGTAGCCGGCAATAATCCGAGTTTACAGACTCTGGCCGGCGTTCTTAGTAACTTCTATTATCAGCAGCTATCCACGGTGATCGACTATGATAAAAACGGTAAGTTGACCTTAGCGGTGAAATTAAAGGGCTCAAACCCTGAGGTAGAAAATGGACGCCCGGTAGAACTTAACGTAAATTTAGAAGAGGACTTACCTGCATTGATGAAAGGACTAACACTTAGTAACAGCTTGAATGAAGCCATTCGTAAGCGAGTACAACAGAAAATCAATTAATCAGGGGATGATATGAGACAATTGTTTTTACTAGTAAGCGTACCTTTTTTCGTTTTGGGGTGTACCCCAACGGTTCAGGTAGCTGCGCCTAAAGAGCCCATTACTATCAACCTAAATGTTAAGATTGAACACCAAATTTACGTCAAAGTAGATAAAGCGCTCGACGATGTAATTTCTGAATCCAGTGGCTTATTTTAACGACAAAGGAATGCAACTATGAAATATTTACTGACGCTGCTATTAGTTACTTTTATTGGTTTATCAAGCCCGCTGGCGCAAGCACAACAGTTAGATTTGCAACAGGCAAAGGCACAATTAAGTGAAGCGAAGGAACAAGGCCTGGTGGGCGAAAAAGCTGACGGTTACCTGGGAGTAGTAGAATCGACAGAAGTTACTGAGCAAATCGTTAAGAAAATTAACGAGGCTCGCCGTAAAGAATACACCCGAATTGCTAACGAGAACGACATTGCTGTTGCCGATGTTGAGTTAGTAGCCGGAAAGCGTGCCATTGAGCTGACTAAATCAGGCCTTTACATCAATGTCGATGGAGATTGGCGAAAGAAGCCTTAAGCGGCTTCTGAATGCTACCTTCCAGATGTCTTAGAGCGACTCCCAGTCTTGTGCTGGGTATGAGGGCAGTTCTAACGGTTTTGACGGTGCTGCACGTCCTTGCTCTGCAAGGCCACAAAATGCGAGAGGAATGATTGTGAGACCAGCAATACTAGTTAAAGTTAGCTAGGGAAAACACTAAGATAGTTCAAAAGGAACTGAAGTTTAATCTAATCGGAATTGGTGCCCGGGGCCGGACTTGAACCGGCACGAAGTTACCTTCGAGGGATTTTAAATCCCTTGTGTCTACCAATTCCACCACCCGGGCACTACATAGAAGTGTTCTCGAATAATGGAGGCGGGTCCCGGAGTCGAACCGAGATCCACGGATTTGCAATCCGCTGCATAGCCATTCTGCCAACCCGCCAGAATTTGGAGCGGGAAACGAGATTCGAACTCGCGACCCCAACCTTGGCAAGGTTGTGCTCTACC
>NZ_DFTS01000067.1:12651-16085 GCF_002383015.1 Idiomarina sp. UBA4206 | reverse complement strand
TCTACCAGCTGAGCTATTCCCGCACCGTCATCTGCCGTGGCATTCTACTGTTTAATCATTTTCAGTCAATGACTTTTTATCAATTTAGTGACTGTTTGCGCAAATTTACGGCAAAGCTGTTATTTTCTGGTCAATTCACCCTTGGCTCCGCGTAAATATTCCCACATTGACCAAACCGTTAATACAAAGGCTGCGTAGAATAAAAACATCGATAACCAATAAATATAAATATTAGCGTTCCAGAGCAATCCAATTAAGGCAATCATTTGTGCCACCGTCTTCCACTTTCCTAAATTGGAAACCGCGACTTTTGCTCTATTGCCACTTTGTGCCATCCACTCCCGCAGGGCGCTCACAATAAGCTCTCGGCAAATCATTGTTAAAGCAGGAATAGTAATAAAGGCGGAGTTGTAATCTTCGACAATCACCACCAGAGCAGCAACAACCATCGCTTTATCTGCTACCGGATCAAGAAACTCACCAAACTTAGTGAATTGATTAAAGCGCCGGGCGATATAGCCATCTAACGCATCGGTAATTGCAGCTAACCAAAAAATAAATGCAGCCCAAAAGCGCGCATCTTCCATTGGTAAATAGAAAACCACCAGAAACACCGGTATCAGTACTATCCGAAAGCTGGTCAAAATATTAGGGATATTCCACTTCATTATCCGCTCATTCCTTATTGTTTTTACTCATCACGAAATGAGTAATAAATTTTTTCCGCCAATGCTCGGCTAATACCAGGTACGCTGGCAAGTTTCTCAATACTAGCGTTTTTTACCTCTTGTAATCCACCTAGATTTTTCAAGATTGTTTGTCTGCGCTTTGCCCCTACCCCTTCAATTTGTTCTAAGGTTGAGGTTTTCTTAACTTTCGCTCTTTTCTGTCTGTGTCCCGTTATAGCAAAACGATGCGATTCATCACGTATGTGTTGAATCAAATGTAGCGCGCTGGCGTCTCTACTTAACGGAATAGTCTCGTGACTACCGGCCATAATTAAAGTTTCCAGTCCGGGTTTACGCGACTCTCCCTTCGCAACACCAATTAAAACCGGCGCCTCTTTGCCCCAGTCACTAAAGTAATTCTCTGCCTGGGCCAACTGTCCCTTACCGCCGTCAATAAACAATATATCGGGTATGTTGCCTTGTTCTTTGGCGTTATCATAACGCTTAGCCAGAGCTTTTGACATTGCTGCGTAATCATCTCCCGGAGTAATGCCGGTAATATTATAGCGACGGTAGTCAGACTTTTTAGGTCCGTTTTGATCAAACACCACGCAAGAGGCTACCGTTTGTTGCCCCATAGTATGGCTAATATCAAAACATTCCATACGCTGTATGGGCACGCCGAAATCCAACACTTGTTGTAATGCCTGAGTACGACGGTTCATTGTACTTTGTTGATTTAACCGGCTTTCCAGCGCATTAACGGCATTTTTCTGAGCCAGCGACTGATACTGACGTTTATCCCCTCTCACTTTGCTTTGCAGTTTGACGGGTTGTGACAACGCATCACTCATCACTTCGGCTAATACGTTGTCCGGCTGAATATCGACGGGAAGAACCACTTCCTTTGGAATTTTGCGTCCAGCCGTATCCGACAAATAAAACTGCAACAAAAAGGCTCTGAGCACTTCATCGTCAGGCGTATCGGTTGGCACCTTAGGAAAATAGCTACGACTGCCCTGTAAGTGGTTATCTCGGATAAAAAGCATCTGTACTGTGGTCATTCCATTACCACGCGCTAAACCAATAACGTCCAGTTCCTGCTGGCTACCGGTCACCGAGTTACGCTCCTGCGTTTTTCTTAATGCGGCAATCTGATCACGAAACCTTGCAGCCCTTTCAAAGTCCAGGTTTTCACTCGCCTGCTCCATCTTGCTCATAAGCTCGTCAATAACCTGCTGGTTTTTCCCTTGCAGGAATTGCCGCGCCAGAGCCACTTGCTCACTGTATTCCTCATCAGTGCAGACATTAACGCAAGGCGCAAGGCAGCGTTTCAGCTGATGCTGCAGGCAAGGCCTGGTACGTGCCCGATAATAGGTATCGTCACATTGGCGAATCGGAAACAGCTTTTGTAGCAGGTTTAAGCTTTCACGCACTGCTGAGCCATTTGGAAAAGGCCCGAAGTATTCGCCCTTGGTGCGACGGGCTCCGCGGTGAAAGCCCAGCCTGGGATGTTGGTGCGCTGTCAGAATAATGTACGGGTAAGACTTATCGTCCCGCAGTAACACGTTGTAACGTGGGCGATACTTTTTAATAAAGGAGTTTTCGAGTATTAAAGCTTCAGCTTCGGTGTTGGTTACGGTGACATCCATAGAAGCAATTTGCTTAACCATGACCTGAGTCTTTACACGATCAACTTTATCGCGAAAGTAGCTGGATACGCGTTTTTTTAAGTCTTTTGCTTTACCAACATAAATTACGTCACCCGACTCATCGTACATGCGGTATACACCGGGTTGATGAGTCAAGTGACGAAGAAAGCTGTCGCTGTCAAAATGTTTCTGTGTATTACCTTCCGTCATCTACCTTCAAACTGAATTAGGTCGACAAGACCGTGCTGAATTGCAAGATGGGACAATTGTACATCACCATCGATACCGAGTTTAGAGAAAATACGATAACGGAAAGTATTAATTGTTTTACTACTGATACACAGATGCCGGGCTATTTCTCTGACACGAATACCACGACTGAGCATTTGCGCAACTTGCAACTCGCGCTCACTGAGCATATCAACCATGCTTTTCTGTCTTTGAGAACGTGGGTTTTGCGCCAAGTATGCCGCTACCGGCGCCGCGACATAAACATTACCCTGTTTTAATGACCGAATTGCCTGAACTAAATCCGAGCTGTCGCATGAGTCAAGCAAGTAGCCATCGACAACACTGATACCACACTGAAAATCCAGTATATCCTGCTGGTTTCTTCCCCACACAATGAGCTTTTAGTCGCAATGACGCCTTTTTAGACGCCGCCAGTGCTCAACTGTAGCGGCCCCGCCCAGTTGGCTGCAAAGTACCACCACAGCATCTTCATATTCATAACACGTGCGACGCAAGTCAGCTATTCCCGTAACAGTCAGCACCTTGTCGCTAAAGTGCTGCTGTAAAACAGAGGCCATACCGGCACTTATAATTGGATTGGGGATTGCTAATATAATACGGTTCATAGGTTACATTCCTTATTTGTATACCTTGTTGGTCATCCTTATTAGTTTAAATCCGTACCGCCCTGCCCGAATTCGCGTCGCATATTCTGAGCTTTTAACGTCGATAACAAGTTGCTTTTACAGAACTTTACAAAAACTCGGGAAAAGCCAATTTGAGGGTGTGGCAATAGCTATTGAAGGCAAGTCAAAGATGAAGTTTTGAGCAGAGGTTACAAGCGGGCCTGGTCCAGCATATCCCACAAATAACAAGCCAGATA
>NZ_DFTS01000067.1:8521-12598 GCF_002383015.1 Idiomarina sp. UBA4206 | reverse complement strand
TTGGGCCCTTTCCGGAATAATTAGAATATCCTGATCTTTTAAAAGACTCATAGCTTTACGAAGCGAGCTGTCCTGAATTGGGAAAAGATCCTGATGGGCAAAGTGGAACATCGCTAAAATAGAAGCAGTCCACGGACCAACCCCCTTTAGCCGGGTGACATCGGTAATTAACTCTTTCGACCCCATGCCAGACCACGACTGTACCCTATCCGGTTCTTTTTGCTGACATTGCGCAACACGACTAATAGCGGCAGCTTTGGTGCGACTAACGCCGCAACTCATAAGTTCTTCGACCGGAAGATAAGCGATACCTCCGGCACCAAGTGATTTAGCCTTTTGCTCAGCTCTTTCAATGATGGTCGCCGACGCTTTCAATGACAGCATTTGACGGATAATAATCCGGGGTAATGCCTCAATTACCGGCATATGTGAAGGAGCAAGCAACTCTCGTGACGGTAACTGTAACAACAGCAAATCGATACCCGGTTGAGTATCGATAAGGTGCTGTCGGATTATTTCAGGTGTTGTTTCCATAAACCTATTATGCGAACACAGTGAAGCTCTGTCGACTAATAGCTAACAATTTCCCTTCCTCACTCCATAAGCCTGCTCTACTGTGGCCATAGCCATGTTCCGCATGCTCAATAAAAGCTTCGTACTGAAACCAGTCGTTGGTGTTAAATTCGTCCAGGGGGAGATCCGGAAATTCGATAGTCCAGGTAAGTGACGAAGCCGGCGCGGGGCTATCCAGGTGAGGGAGCACCGCAGGTGGCCAGGCATCAACTAACGCCAAAACTGCTGCTGTGGTCAGTTCTTGCTGCTCTTTACGAAAGCGTATCCAGCCACCAAAGGTTCGACCCGGCTGCCCACTAAATGGCATACCACCGGAAGTAATACGGTAATCAAAGTTTTTTGCAAATTCAGGAACAATATCGGCTTCAGGTAAGCCAGGACCGTCATTAATTGTTTTTAAGTCAGGCGGTGTTTCACCGCTAACCGATACAGAGGATGAGCGCCCTTTACCTAAGCTGGCTAATCCAGCTAACATGACTTCGTCATTTTGTGTTATTTCAACCGACACCTGCAACACAGAAGATCCCTGTCTTAATACCCGATAACTTAACGTTGCATCCCCTGGTGTCGCCGGCGCGACAAAAGAAATAGCTAAACTACGCAAATGGTAATCTCCCGGGAACTGCCGCAATAGAAACTGTGCAGCTAAAGCCGCACTAAAACCACCAAAAAATGCCCTACCCTGTGCCCAGCCTTCCGGTAGCTTAATGGTTTGATTGTTTTTGTCGTTTTCTATTAACGCTAAAGTCTCGTGAAACAGCATGACGCTTCCCTGTTAAACAGTTGTTTGAATTAGCTATTAAGAATACCAATTATCACCATGATGACAAAGGATGTTATTAGCAAAAACCAATAAACCGCGTTACTAGCATAAAGGTTTTATAAACATATCAGCGAAGGAGGAATTGTCGAATAACTCTGGAGGTGCGTAAAAAGCAAAAAAGCCCAACTCAAGGAGCTGGGCTTTTTTGCTAAATTTGGCGGAGAGGGAGGGATTCGAACCCCCGGTGGGAATGAACCCACGCCTGATTTCAAGTCAGGTGCATTCAACCGAGCTCTGCCACCTCTCCGTATTGTTTGTTCTCTTCAACTGCGTCGTTGAGAACGAAGCGAATATTAAAGACCTAAATTACGCTTGTAAAGGAAAAATTTGAACAAAGTGTCCGTTTGGGCGTTTATTAGACAAACTGAACGTTTTTCGCTAGAAATTACCCTTTAATTTCCTACCCAAGGCCCCCATTAATGCTGTAGTATTTAGGAAACTTTTTAAATAAAAAACCGTCTTAACAGACAGTAAGTTCAACACGGAGAAATCTATGAACAATCGCAGTCAGACTTATGTCGGTCAGAACGAATCGACGCTGGCCGTTAATAAGGTACTACGCAACACTTATACATTATTGGCAATGACACTGGCTTTCAGTGCTGTTGTTGCAACTATCAGCACTATGATGAACTTACCTTATCCGGGCCTCATCATTACTTTAGTTGCCTACTTTGGTTTGCTTTTTGGTATTCACAAGACCAAAGATAGCGGCATGGGTATTGTATTAACCTTCGCTCTAACTGGCTTTTTAGGTTACACCCTTGGCCCTATCCTTAATATGGCACTGTCAATGCCTGGGGGCGGCGAGATGGTTGCTACTGCGCTAGGTGGTACAGCCCTGACGTTCTTTGCAACTTCAGCCTATGTCTTAACCACTAAAAAGGACATGTCTAAATTAGGTGGCCTGGTTACTGCCGGTATTATCATGGTCTTTGTAGCGATAATAGCTAACCTGTTCTTCCAGTTGCCAGCATTACAGCTTGCAATCTCTGCTATCATGATTCCATTAATGGCTATGTTGATTATGTGGCAGACCAGCGACATCATTAACGGTGGCGAGCGCAACTACATCCTTGCAACAGTGACTTTGTATGTCTCAATTTATAACTTATTCCTTAGCATGCTACAGCTGCTAATGGCGTTTGGCGGCGACGAATAAAAGCGACTGCCTACAGGGTTACAATAAACGCCCCGCCATGCGGGGCGTTTTTGTTTAAAGTGAGTATTTATGGCCAAAATAACGCTCATAGTTCAAAACAGTGCTAAAGAACAGCTAAAGTCTCAGGAAGCTTTATCCTTTGCTCTCGCTGCAATTAACGGCGGCCATGAGATTGCTTGTATCTTTTTCTACCGGGAAGCCGTGAATCATGCACTACTGACAACACCGGTTGAAAATAAAGCTTTAATAAATCAATGGGAAGCAATGAGCCGTCAGCATAATGTCCCCTTAGTGGTGTGTCACACGGTAGCAGAGCGTAAAGGAATTGAAGAGTTCCACCCAAGTTTTCAAGCTTCGGGCTTGACCGCTCTGGCAACAGCTATTGCCAACAGTGACCGGACTTTACAATTTTAACCATTATGAAGAAAATCGCTATTTTACAATGCAGTTCAGACACTAACGCAGCAACCGAAGCATTAGATGTCGCTTTATCGCTGGCAAGCTTTGATCACCCTGTTCAACTCATACTGGCAGGCGAAGCAGTTAACTGCCTACTCAATAGCCCTTCAAAGCGTTACGGCATGCTGGAGCTACTCGATGCAGAACCTATCGCTATAAGCTCAGAGTCTACAATTAACATAGACGCTCTGCCGGATTCGTTAGACACAGTAATTATTTCTGCAAATGAACTAAAGCAGCACCTGGATCAATTTGACGAGGTTCTACAGTTCTCATGACATCTACCCTGCACTGGTTAAGAAATACGACACTAACTCAATGGTTAGCACAGTACAGTCATTTACTCGGCAATAGGGACGCTCTGCTTATTTCCGGGGAACAACTGGGTCAGTTACCTGATAAGCAGCCTGTAAAGCAGTCAATATATGCCAGAAAAAATGACGCTGAGTGTTTAGGAAATACCTTACCAACTTATGTCATGTTAAAATCTGACGAAGAATGGGTTGAACTGGTTCTCAGTTTTCAGCAGCAAATTACCTGGTAGTCCGCATGATTGAATTTAACGGTAAAACATACGAAACCGACAAGCACGAGTATTTAGCCAATATTGATGACTGGAATGAAAAGCTGGCCCTGCATATTGCGGAGCTTGAAAGCATTGATATGACACCGGCACACTGGGAAGTTGTCAATTTTGTACAAGACTTTTACCGAGAATTCGATACCAGTCCTGCTATGCGTGTTTTGGTTAAAGCCATGAAAAAGCAGTTGGGAGAAGATAAAGGCAACAGTCGTTACCTTTACAAATTGTTCCCGAAAGGCCCGGCTAAGCAGGCCACACGAATTGCGGGCCTGCCGAAACCAGCTAAGTGCATTTAGGGTTAACCTTAGCCCTTAATAACTTCAAGGCCACCCATATAAGGCCGCAGGGCTTCAGGCACAACTATTGAGCCGTCTTCCTGTTGGTAGTTCTCCAGTACAGCGACTAACGCCCGGCCTACTGCCAGTCCAGAGCCATTTAGTGTGTGCATAAGCTCTGGTTTTTTCGCACCCTTGCGGC
>NZ_DFTS01000067.1:2138-8415 GCF_002383015.1 Idiomarina sp. UBA4206 | reverse complement strand
GAGCCTGCATACGACGTGCCTGAAAGTCCTGCATATTTGAGCAAGAGCTGATTTCACGGTACGCCTGTTGCGCTGGTAACCATACTTCTAAATCGTAAGTTTTAGCGGCGCCAAAGCCCATGTCACCTGTGCAAAGCAGTACCTTACGGTAAGGCAGCTCAAGCTTTTGCAACACGGTTTCAGCGTGGCCAGTCAGTTGCTCTAAAGCGTCCATTGATTCTTCAGGTTTCACTAGCCAGACAAGCTCGACTTTATCAAACTGATGCTGACGAATAAGGCCTCGGGTGTCACGACCATGAGAACCAGCCTCGCTGCGGAAACACGGTGTATGCGCCGTAAATTTAAGCGGTAATTCTTCTTCGTCGGCTATTTCGTCACGGTATAGGTTCGTTAACGGTACTTCGGCCGTTGGAATCAATGACATTGGTATTTGGTCTTGTGACTCGCCTTCAATGTGGAATAAATCTTTACCAAATTTAGGTAACTGCCCTGTTCCCAGCAAAGAATCCTGATTCACCATATAAGGCACGTAGGTTTCCAGGTAACCGTGCTCTTGTGTGTGTAAATCCAGCATGAACTGAGTCAGCGCACGATGCAGACGAGCAATACCACCACGCATAACAACAAAGCGCGCCCCGGTTAATTTCGCGGCGGCTTCAAAGTCCATACCTTTGGCTAACGCTTCGCCAAGATCAACGTGATCTTTTACTTCAAAGTCGAACGACTTAGGTTCACCCCAGGTTAATACTTCCTGGTTTTCACTCTCATCTTTACCTTGTGGTACTTCTTCTGCCGGTAAGTTCGGCACACCCATAATAATGTCGTTAAGCTCTTCCTGAATCGCTTTAAGTTCTTCTTTCGCGCTATCCAGCTGGTCACCTAAATCACTCACCGCATCGAGTAACGGCTGTATATCTTCACCCGCTGCTTTCGCTTTACCAATCGCTTTGGAGCGACTGTTACGTTCAGCCTGAAGTTGTTCAGTACGTACCTGTACCTCTTTACGTTGTTCTTCAAGCTTGCTGAGTTTAGCAACGTCTAAGTCGAAGCCTCTTTTAGCAAGTGCTTCTGCGGTATTGTCTAATTCCTCACGGAAGTATTTAGCGTCTAGCATGAGTGTCCTATTTAACCGTTGTTGAGTACAACATCATTGCTGCAACAACAGCAGCAATACAGATAATTACGTTTAAGCCTATGTGTAAGGCGGCTTTTAGCATTTCGCCCTGGCTGGCAAGCGTCACAACCTCAACCGAGAACGTTGAAAAGGTTGTAAATGCCCCTAAAACCCCAACACCAAGGAATAAGCGGGTTGTCTCTGACACGGATTGTTGTTGCCCATACGCCAGTAACAGCCCCAATAAAAAAGAGCCTAATATGTTAACGGTCAGCGTCGCAAAAGGGAATGCCCGCAGTCCAAATGATTGCATCCCAAGGCCAATAGCGTAACGTCCCGAGGCGCCAATGGCTCCGCCGGCAGCTACGCAGAAAAAATGCAGCAATAAGTTATTCATCCGGCTCCCTTTTCCAGTCTGACTTAGCGTCCATGTCCTGTAGCCAGCGCAGCTTTTCCTGCAACTTAATTTCTAAGCCTCGCGGCTCGGGCTGATAAAACTGCGCTTCTGCCAGTTCTGACGGTAAATAACGTTCACCGGGCACATAAGCATTTGGGTAATTGTGCGCATATTGGTAATCAGCACCGTAGCCCTGCTCTTTATGCACTTTGGTGGGTGCATTGCGTAGGTGTTCCGGTACCGGCGCGTCGCTGTGCTCTTTTGCCGCCCTGAGTGCCCCTTTAAACGCATTGTACACCGCATTACTCTTAGCGGCACAAGCACAATAAATAACGGCCTGAGCTATGGCTCTTTCGCCCTCTGCCGGCCCTACTCTGTGATACGTATCCCAGGCGTTTAACGCTAACTGCAGGGCTCTTGGGTCAGCATTACCAATATCTTCAGAGGCAATAGCCAGTAACCTACGTGCTATGACCAGAGCGTCACCACCGCCTGTTAATAAGCGCGCGTACCAATATAAGGCACCGTCTGGCGAAGAGCCTCGTACCGATTTATGAAATGCCGATAGAATATCGTAATAATGGTCACCCTGGTGGTCGAATGCGGTTGCCTTTTCGCCAATAGCGGCGGTAATTAGCTCAGGTGTTATAGGCTGGCTGCTGCTTTCAACAAAGTCGGCCACTACTTCAAGGTAATTCAGCAACCGTCGAGCGTCGCCACCGGCTAAGTCCAGTAACTTTGCTCTGGCCTCTCCTTCAAGTTGAAGCTGTCTGTCCCCCAGCCCTCTTTCAGAATCTTTTAACGCGCGCTCCAAAGCAACTTCAAGATCGTTTTTTGACAGGGTTTGCAACCGATAAACCCGTGCACGTGATAACAACGCATTGTTTAATTCGAACCCTGGGTTCTCTGTCGTCGCGCCAACAAACACAATAGTACCGTCTTCAATATGCGGTAAAAATGCGTCCTGCTGGCTTTTATTAAAACGGTGCACCTCATCGACAAACAAAATCGTTCGGCGTCCCTGCTGTTGGGCAACCTGCTTTGCTTCTTCAATGGCTTGTCTTATGTCTTTTACACCGGAGGTAACCGCACTGATACGACTGACAGTGGCATTGGCGGTAGTGGCGATGAGCTCAGCTAAGGTGGTTTTACCGGTACCTGGAGGCCCCCAGAGAATCATTGAGTGCAAATGACCTTGTTCAACCGCCACTCGCAGCGGCTTTCCGGGGGCTAATAAATGCTGTTGCCCGACATACTCTTCAATAGTTTGCGGACGCATGCGCGCCGCAAGAGGTTTGAAATCAGGCTGAAAGTCTAAATCAAGGCTGGCCACAACAGTTAACTTTGGTCGTCAACATCAACGCCGTCAGGCACGTCAAAAACGAATTGCTCATCATCAATACTTTCGTTTAAAACAACGTCACTTAACATCAACTCGGTGCGTTCACCTTGTGCCTGAACCATCGTTATCTCTTTTAACTTTTCATCGGAGAAAAGAAGCTCAAGCTTCCGACCATTGGTTTCATGCTCAACGAAATAACGTCCTGCTTCTGAACTCACGCTATAGTTTTCCCATTGCTTGCCATTGCTGTCCAGCACCAACAATAACGGACTGTCATCCACCATGTCCTGCTGTGCATAGACAGTGACTTGCTCGACAAATGGGTTGTAGTACCAAACCTTAGTACCATTAGCGATCATTACACTCTCATCCGGCTCTTTAGTATGCCAGTAAAGGCTTGCCGGACGCTTTAGCTTTAATGTGCCACTAAGGTTTTGCAATACACTGCCCTGCTCGTCTCTCACCCTTTGCTGAAAGTCGGCAGATAGGCTTTGCGTTTGTTTCAGGAGTTTCTGTAACTCATGCTTATCTGACTCAGACTCTGAAGCAAATGCACTAAAAGAAACGGCCATAATCATGGTAAATACAACTGCTTTCATGAATTTAATCCCTTGGAGTTCTTGGGGCCAACACTTCGCGCTGGCCATTGTTACCGGCACTGGTTACGACACCGGACATTTCCATTTGTTCGACAATGCGTGCAGCGCGATTATAACCAATACGGAATTTCCGCTGTACACTGGACACAGATACTCGTTGAGTTTCGGTCACGAAAGCAACAGCTTCGTCATAAAGCGGATCGGACTCTGCGTCATCCATTTCTTGTTGCTCACCCGGCAGTAAACCCTCTTCACCCTGGTCGCCGGACAGTATTTCTTCCAAATAATTTGGTCGACCGCGTTTCTTCCAGTCTTTAACCACGGCATGCACTTCGTGATCATCAACAAAGGCTCCGTGAACACGAACCGGAGAACCACTTCCCGGCGGTAAATAGAGCATGTCACCCTGACCTAAAAGCTGATCTGCCCCCGGTTGGTCAAGGATAGTACGAGAGTCCACTTTGGAGGACACCTGAAACGCAATACGGGTTGGGATGTTAGCTTTTATCAAACCAGTAATAACATCCACTGACGGGCGCTGTGTTGCCAAAATAAGATGGATACCAGCGGCTCGGGCCTTTTGAGCTATGCGAGCAATAAGCTCTTCTACTTTTTTGCCAACAATCATCATCATGTCGGCGAATTCATCAATGACAACAACTATGTTTGGCAACTTCTCTAACACCGGTGGCAACTCATCCATAGAGTCACCCGGTTTCCAGATAGGATCCCGCAGCGGTTCGCCGGCTTTTTCTGCCGCTTTAACTTTGGCGTTATAGCCTTTTAAGTTACGCACACCTAATGCTGACATTAACTTATAACGACGCTCCATTTCGCCGACACACCAGCGTAAAGAGTTTGCCGCATCTTTCATGTCGGTCACAACTTCTGTCAGCAAGTGTGGAATACCCTCGTAGACAGACAACTCGAGCATTTTCGGGTCAATCATAATGAGTCGGACATCTTCCGGTGTGCTCTTATAAAGCAAGCTCAGAATCATCACGTTGACACCAACGGACTTACCTGAACCTGTCGTACCTGCGACCAGGAGGTGCGGCATTTTAGCTAAGTCCACAACCACAGGTTTACCCGCAATGTCTTTACCTAAAATCATTGTCAGTGGCGAGTCGCTGTTCGTGAATTGGTCGCTGTTGATCACCTCACTCAGCTGTACGATTTCGCGATGCTTATTCGGAAGCTCCAGCCCCACATAAGACTTACCGGGTATAACCTCAACTACCCGCACTGCAACAGCGGACAACGTACGAGCAATATCTTTTGCTAAATTCGATATTTTCGAAACCTTAACCCCCGGCGCTAAGTCCAGCTCAAACCGGGTGATAACAGGTCCCGGCTGAACGTGGGCTACACGAACATCAACGCCAAACTCTTTTAATACGGTTTCAACCGTACGTGAAACTTGATCAAGTTCTTCCTGGGTAATGGGGTTGTCTTTTTTGTTTGGCCGGTCCAGAAGCTCTATCGACGGTAAAGGAGGAAGTAATTCGCCTTCGTCTGCATCATCGCTTTCCGGCTCTTTTGTTTTTGGTGTTGCCGGTTCGCTACTGTTTGTTTTTTTCTTCGCAGCTTGTTTGCTGAACCGTGGTGCACCACTCTCATCATGCTCATCATCGACAGAGTTTATCGACGGCAGGCTCAATACCGGCTCTTGTTTATCCGCGCCAAATAAGTCGCTGTTTAAGCTCGAAGCGCTTTTTTCTTCCAGCGCTTGCTCTCGCTTTTCATTGTAGGTTTCGTCATTTTCACTATCTGATGCTTCTGTGCTACCTCGGCTATTCCATAGAACTTTTGCTTTTTCTATCAGCCATAAAACACCGTCGATAACCCACTCACCTAATTTGTCTGCAACCTGTAACCAGCTTATTCCGGTAACTAAGGTTACTCCGGTAAAAAAGAAAGTCAGTAGCAGTAAGGTGGTACCCACAAAATTCAAATACGGCAGTAATGAAGCGGCGATAACGTCGCCAATGACGCCACCGGCTGAAAAGTAATAAATATCATCGAAGTTAATGGAAGACAGCGCAGAAGCGCCAATCAGCGCGAGCATTGCGCCAATCATACGTAAACTGACTGCCAGGTAATCCATTTCCAGCAGTTGGTAGGTTTTTCGGAATAATAAGTAGCCTACACCGACAAAGCCAAAAGGAATAAGATAAGCCACAAAGCCAAAAGCAAATAGAAGGACATCGGCCACCCACGCGCCTACGGCTCCACCCGCATTATGTATGCTTCCTTCATAACCTGTTTGTGACCAACTGGGATCAGCCGGGTTAAAGCTCACCAATGACAAAAAAATGAAAATGGCTAGCGCACCACTTATTAGCAACCCTGCTTCTAAAACTCTTTGTACACCTGTCATTATCTTATTGCAGCGCCTTCGTTAATATTATTATTGGTATTCATTAGTATCCGCATGATTGTAGCGGATGTCAGCCCTAATGTTACCCCTTTACTAATACTTTATTTTCCTGTTTTACCTCTTCCATGACCACATAAGTTCGTGACTCATCAACCCCGGGCATCATTAACAAAGTTTCACCCAGTAATTTACGATATGCACGCATATCGGGAACTCGTGCCTTTATCAGAAAATCGAAATCACCCGCCACTAAATGGCACTCTAGAATTTCATCCGTTTTTCGTGCTGCCTCACTAAACTCCGCAAAAGCGTCTGCGGAAGTTCGGGTCAACGTTATTTCAACGAAAACCATCAGGTTAGCACCTAATTTAGCAGGATTAATTTTAGCATGGTAACTTTCTATAACCTGTTCGCGCTCCAGCTTGCGAACACGCTCGAGACGGGT
>NZ_DFTS01000067.1:0-2033 GCF_002383015.1 Idiomarina sp. UBA4206 | reverse complement strand
GCACGCCTTGCCAGCTCCACGTTTGACATACGTCCATCGTCTTGTAATAGCCGAAGGATCTTCCTGTCAGTTTTATCAATAGTGACTTCTACGGGTTGCTCGGCATTAAACATCATAATTCTCTAAAAAAATAACTTTTAACAGTGTATCACACCAAAAAATAACTTAAAAAAAGTAAGTAATACACTAGGGTTTACGTCTATAATTTGCGCCAAATAATTTCCCTTAAACACGAAAATTGTAAGAGGCAGACAATGCTAATTGGTGTACCAAAAGAAATTAAAAACCACGAATACCGCATCGGCTTAACACCTGCTGCTGTGCGCGAGTACGTGGAGAATGGCCACGACGTTATCGTTGAAAACAACGGTGGTGCTGCTATTGGCTTCACGAACGAACAATACATGGAAGCCGGCGCGACTATTATTGATACACCAGAAGAGATTTTCCAGCGTGCCGACATGATTGTAAAAGTAAAAGAACCTCAGCCAAACGAATGCAAAATGCTTCGTGAAGGCCAAATTCTTTATACTTTCCTGCATTTAGCCCCAGACCCAACTCAAACGGAGTTACTGGGTAAAGCAGGTTGTACTGCTATTGCTTACGAAACGGTCACAGATAACCGCAACGGTTTGCCTCTTTTAGCACCGATGAGTGAAGTTGCCGGTCGTATGTCAATTCAGGCAGGTGCACACTACTTAGAAAAAGCACACGGTGGCAGTGGTACCTTATTAGGTGGCGTTCCTGGCGTAGCGCCGGGCAAAGTACTGATCATCGGTGGTGGTGTTGTTGGAACTAACGCTGCAAAAATGGCTATTGGCCTGGGTGCTGAAGTCACTATTCTCGATCGCTCTCTGCCTCGCTTACGTGAACTGGATGATATTTTCGCTGGCCGTGTACAAACGGTTTACTCTACCGTTGATGCCATCGATAAATATTCTCAGGAAGCCGATTTAGTCGTTGGCGCTGTTCTTATTCCCGGCGCTGCAGCACCTAAACTGCTTACGCGTGAAAACATCAGTAAGATGAAACCCGGTTCAGTACTGGTTGACGTAGCTATTGACCAGGGCGGTTGTTTTGAAACATCAAAAGCGACAACGCACCAGGACCCTGTTTACATCATTGATGACGTTGTTCACTACTGCGTCGCTAATATGCCAGGTGGCGTTGCACGTACCTCTACTATCGCTCTTAACAATGCAACTTTGCCTTACGGCATTGCACTTGCAAACAAGGGCGTCAAAGCCATGCTGGAAAACGAGCACCTGTTGCGCGGCCTGAATATGCACAAGGGTAAAATTACCTACAAAGCCATTCACGACGACTTGGGTCAGCAGTTAGGTCTGGACTACCAGGACCCACGCGAAGCTCTGCAGGGTTAATACTGACTCTAATAGAAACAAGCCCGTGAACAAAAGTTTGCGGGCTTTTTTGTTGCGGTTCTTGTCGGTCAAGCTTGTAAACCCTACAATCAATCCCCATAGCTAAATAATAAACAATCAAAAACGCATTAATGGAGTTTTTCTAATGGCTGAAGCCAAACACTGTAAGTTACTTATTCTGGGATCAGGACCTGCTGGCTATACAGCTGCAGTCTATGCTGCACGCGCTAATTTAAACCCTGTTATGGTGACAGGTATGCAACAAGGTGGGCAGTTGACTACCACGACCGATGTTGAGAACTGGCCCGGGGACGCAGAAGGTCTGACCGGTCCTGATCTTATGGTGCGTATGCAAAAGCATGCGGAACGTTTTGATACAGAAATTGTGTTTGATCATATCAGCAGCGTCGATTTTTCTAAGCGCCCTTTCCAGTTAAAAGGTGACGTTGGCGAGTATACCGCGGACTCAGTTATTATCAGCACGGGCGCTTCAGCTAAGTACTTAGGCTTAGATTCAGAAGAAGCCTTCATGGGTAAAGGCGTTTCAGCTTGCGCAACCTGTGACGGCTTTTTCTACAAAAAGCAAAAGGTCTGCGTTGTCGGCGGTGGTAACACAGCCGTTGAGGAAGCCCTGTACCTGTCGAACATTGC
>NZ_DFTS01000033.1:6436-6609 GCF_002383015.1 Idiomarina sp. UBA4206 | reverse complement strand
CTGATTGAGAAGAACACCACGATTCCAACCAAAGAATCGCAAACCTTCTCAACGGCTGAAGACAATCAATCTGCAGTAACCATCCATGTTATACAGGGTGAACGTAAACGCGCAGGGGATAACAAATCTCTGGGTCAGTTTAACCTGGAAGGCATTCGTGCAGCGGCTCGCGG
>NZ_DFTS01000033.1:5930-6318 GCF_002383015.1 Idiomarina sp. UBA4206 | reverse complement strand
CGGTGTGCCACAAATTGAAGTTACTTTTGACATTGATGCGGACGGTATTCTGCACGTATCAGCCAAAGATAAAGACACAGGTAAAGAGCAGAAGATTACGATCAAAGCATCTTCTGGTCTGGATGAGTCTGAAGTCGATAAAATGGTTAAAGATGCCGAGGCTCACGCTGAGGAAGATAAGAAATTTGAAGAAATGGTTCAGGCACGTAACCAGGCCGATGGTTTGGTTCACGCAACCCGTAACCAGCTGAAAGAAGTTGGCGATGCCTTGTCTCAGGAAGACAAAGATGCGATTGAGAAAGCTTGTGAAGAACTTGAGCAAGCGTCTAAAGATGGTGATAAAGAAGCCATTGATGCAAAATCTCAAGCGCTGATGGAAGCGTCGCAG
>NZ_DFTS01000033.1:1501-5816 GCF_002383015.1 Idiomarina sp. UBA4206 | reverse complement strand
AGAAGCTGATGGAAGCGGCTCAACAGCAGCAGGCTCAGCAAGGAGCTGAAAGTGCGGCTGGCGGCGAACAGCAGTCGTCCAAAGCTGATGACGATGTCGTTGATGCTGAATTTGAAGAAGTTAAAGACGACGATAAGAAGTAAGCATTAAGGCAACTTCGCAAAAGCACACGGGTGTTGCCGCAAGGTAATACCCGTGTATTTGTATCAGGCTGACATACCAGCATAGATAGAAGACGAAGAATTATGGCGACGCAAGATTTTTATCAGGTTCTGGGCGTATCAAAAGACGCTAACGAACGTGACATTAAAAAAGCCTACAAACGTATGGCTATGAAGTATCACCCCGACAGAACTAAGGGTGATAAAGAAATGGAAATAAAGTTTAAGGAAATTAAACAGGCGTACGAAGTCCTTTCCGATCCTCAAAAACGTCAGATGTATGATCAATATGGGCACGAAGCCTTCGAACAAGCACGTCAGGGCGGCGGTGGCCATGGTGCAGGTGGATTCGGCGGTGGTGCTGATTTTGCTGATATCTTTGGCGATGTATTTGGTGATATTTTTGGTGGTGGCAGACGCCAGCAGGCACGCGCTCAGCGTGGAGCAGACTTACGTTACAACCTGGATATGTCGCTGGAAGAAGCGGTTCGGGGTAAGACTGTCGAGCTGGAGATTCCAACGCTGGTTGAATGTGGTGACTGTGGCGGCAGCGGTGCTAAAAAAGGCAGTAAACCGCAGACTTGTGGACATTGTCATGGTGCCGGTCAAATTCAAATGCGCCAAGGCTTTTTCGCCGTACAGCAAACCTGTCCGCAGTGTCGGGGTAAAGGCACGATTATCAGTGATCCTTGCCGTACTTGTCATGGTCAGGGCCGTAAGGAAGAAACCAAAACCTTATCGGTTAAGATCCCATCGGGTGTCGATACGGGTGACCGCATTCGTTTAGCCAATGAAGGTGAAGCAGGTGAACACGGAGCGCCTGCCGGTGATTTATATGTTCAGGTTCATGTTCGTGAACATCCTATCTTCGCTCGTGATGGCAATAACTTATTCTGTGAGGTGCCGGTCAGTTTCACTAAAGCTGCTCTTGGCGGTGATATCGAAGTGCCGACGCTTGATGGCAAAGTGAAGCTTAAGGTTCCGAAAGAAACGCAGACAGGCAAGCATTTCAGATTGCGCGGTAAAGGCGTTAAGTCTGTGCGGACAGGTGCAGTAGGCGATTTAATCTGCAAAGTTGTGATTGAAACGCCTGTTAATTTGTCGTCCAAGCAGCGTGATATGCTTCAAGAGCTTGAAGATTCAATGGGAACGGGTGATGAAGCCGCAAAATTCCGACCCAAAGAAAAAGGCTTTTTTGACGGCGTAAAACAATTTTTTGATGACTTACGCAGTTAGATTGTCTATCACTATATAAGTGCATGACATAAAAAGACCGGAGGCAGTCAATGAATTGGAAAACCACAACGTTAAGTGCTTGTACGTTAGTCTTACTGGCGAGTTGTGCAGAATCTCCAACGGGACGTTCTCAGTTACAGCTTTATTCTAACAGTGAACTGAACAAAATGGGGGCTGCCTCTTATAAGGAAATGCGGGAAGAGGAAAAGATTAACGAGGATGCTGAGGTCAACGCTTATGTTCGTTGCATTAGTGATGCGTTAATTGAAAACTTGCCCGGTGATTACAGTCAAATGGATTGGCAGGTCACTGTGTTTGCGGAACCAACGGTGAATGCCTTTGCTCTGCCGGGTGGCTATATTGGTGTTTATGACGGTTTGATCGAAGTTGCCGAAAATCAGCATCAACTAGCCGCCGTTATTGGTCATGAAATTGGTCACGTTATTGCTGAACACAGTAATGAGCGGATTTCCAGCAACATGATGGTTGGGCTTGGGCTGCAACTGGGGGGCATACTTGCCAGTACGCAGCTTGATAGCAATGAAGCGGGTTTATTGATGGCTGCTTTAGGTGTTGGTGCTCAGGTCGGTATCCTGTTGCCTTATTCGCGTACTCATGAATCTGAGTCAGACGAATTAGGTATGGAATATATGGCAGACGCCGGCTTTAAACTGGATCAGGCTCCTGAGTTGTGGCGCAATATGCAAGCAGCGTCAGGTGGTGAGTCTCCTCCGGAGTTGTTATCGACGCACCCGAATCCGCAAACCCGGATTAAAGATCTGGAAGCTTTAATTCCTTCTTTACAGGAAAGGTATGAAGCGGCTCGTGCTGCAGGAAACAAACCCGCTTGTGTACGTCCGGCTTCTGTAGACAGCGAAGACTGAAATAATTAAGGGGATTCGCAGGTTTCCCCTTAACCTCCCGAAAAGTTATAACCTAGTCCAATTTGTTCTTTTTGTTACTTCTATGAACGATTTACCCTAGCAGCCATTTTTTAAAGCTGCTGGGGTTTTATGTTTAAAGCTTGGTTTGCAATTCCATTTTGGCAACGCGTTCTAGGCGCTTTTGTCTTAGGCATGTTGATAGGCGGGTTGGCACCTGAGGTGGGTGTAGCACTAAAACCACTTGGCGACCTGTTTATAAAAGCTATTAAGATGCTCGTTGCGCCACTTATTTTCTGTGCAATCGTTAGTGCAATAACTGATCTTAATGACGGCAAAAAGCTTGGACGACTGGGAGCCAAAACCGTTGGCTTGTTTATGGTTACCGCGGTTATAGCCAGCGCTATCGGTTTAACCCTGGCAAGTTTAATTGATATGAGCCCGGCAACGACGCTGACTGCCACTGAGCAGGCAGAAAAACAAATTCCGAGTGTTGCTCAGGTGTTCCTTAATTTTCAGCCCAGTAATCCTTTTGCCGCTCTGACTGAAGGCAACGTTCTGCAAATTGTGGTATTTGCTGCGTTGGTCGGTATAGCTATTCAGCGTTTAAAAGAACGGGGCGAGCCTTTGCGCAAGACCATTAAGTCTGGCGCAGAAGTGATGTATGAAATTACTCGCATGGTCTTACAATTGACTCCAATAGGCGTACTTGGATTAATGTCCTGGGTTATCGGTGAGTATGGTTTTAGTACTTTACTGCCGCTGGCTAAGTTTGTCGGGGTTATTTATTTGGCCTGTCTTATTCATATTATTGTTGTTTATGGTGGTTTGATCCGCACCGCTGGGGGAATGAGCCCCTGGCAGTTCTTCAAAGCGATATTCGATGCACAGATTGTCGCCTTTACCACCTGCAGTTCGTTTGGCTCATTACCTGCCGCGCACCGGGCCGTTACCGAAAGGTTGGGCGTTTCTAAAGACTATGCCAGCTTTGTGTTACCGCTGGGTGCAACGATTAATATGGATGGTTGCGGTGGTATTTATCCGGCCGTTGCGTCTATTTTTATTGCGCAGCTGTACGGAATACCATTAGAGTGGATGGACTATGGCTTGATCATGTTGACGGCAACTTTAGCGTCAGTAGGAACTGCGGGTGTACCAGGCACCGCTTTAGTGATGCTGACCGTAACGCTGAATGTTATTGGCTTACCTTTAGAAGGTATTGCTTTTATCGCAGCTATTGACCGAATAATCGATATGGCCAGAACACTGACGAATGTGACCGGCGATATGATGGTTTCCAGAGTTGTTGCACGCAGTGAAAACCTGTTGCAGGATCAGGCCCATTTAGCAACGGAGTCAAAATAATGATCAATGTGGGTGTGCTCGGAGCTTCCGGCCGAATGGGGAGTGCTGTCATTCAGGCATTAACAACTGACAGTGATGCGAAATTAGCCGCTGCAATAGTCCGGAAAAACAGCTCAAGTTACGGGAAAAGTGCAACGGAAAATGAACCCGTTCACTTCACCAGTGCTGAGGAGCTGCAACCCGATCAAATCGACGTCCTGATTGATTTCTCACTACCTGAAGCATTGACTGAGAACCTGAAGCTCGCTGAGCAGTATCAACTGCCCATAGTCATTTGCACCACAGGTTTGAACGACGAACAAAAAGAGCGACTGGCTCAGGCCGCTGAAACGGTGCCTGTATTATATGCCAGTAATACCAGCATAGGCATAGCGTTACTTGAGCAACTGGTGGGGCTCAGCAGCGCCGCGTTACCCGATGCAGACATCGAAATTTTTGAAGCGCACCATCGTCATAAAAAAGATGGCCCGTCGGGAACGGCAATTACTTTGGGACAAGCCGCAGCGAAAGGTCGGGAACAACGTTGGGAAGAAGTGAATGATGGTGTCCGGACTGATGGTGTGCGCAGTGAGAAAGGGATAGGCTTTTCAGTAATGCGGGCGGCGGATATTGTCGGTGAACACCAGGTGACTCTGGCTGTTGACGGCGAGCGCGTAGAAATTGGTCATCGAT
>NZ_DFTS01000033.1:382-1399 GCF_002383015.1 Idiomarina sp. UBA4206 | reverse complement strand
TACCGTAAGATTTTTGCTGAGGGCGCTATAAGGGCTGCTAAATGGCTTAAAGAGCAAGCTCCTGGGTTATTCAGTCTGCAAGACACACTTAACTTGCAGGATATCCTGCAACGCTTACTTAAGCGATAAATACTGCTGGACGATTTTCGTAAAATTTCGTAGAATAAGTGCAATTTGCCTGAATCAGTCCGAAGGCTGGCGTGATTTGGCAAAATGCGCGGTTCAGGACGCAAAACGGGGAAGTCAAATTATTGATTCACCCGTTTTTTTATGTACGGAGGTTGCCCTTGAGTATTCTAGCGAGTCAATCCGCTAAACGAGCGATTCTGGTGCTTGCTGATGGGACCGTGTTTCGCGGGACCGCTATTGGAGCCGAAGGCTCCGCAGTCGGCGAAGTGGTCTTTAACACGGCCATGACAGGCTACCAGGAAATTCTTACCGACCCATCTTATACCGAACAAATCGTTACTCTAACTTATCCCCATATTGGCAATACCGGCACCAACTCAGAAGACGAAGAGTCTGACAAGGTTTGGGCCAAAGGTCTTATCATCAGAGACTTGGCAATGAAAGCCAGTAACTTCCGTAGTGAGGAAACCTTGAGTGCCTATTTGCAACGTCATAATGTGGTAGGCATTGCGGACATTGATACGCGCCGTTTAACTCGCATATTGCGCGAGAAAGGTGCTCAAAATGGCTGCATCATGGTCGGTGAACTGGATGAAAACAAAGCGCAGGAATTAGCGCAGAAGTTTCCCGGATTAAAAGGCATGGACCTTGCCAAAGAAGTTTGCTGTGACAAAGCTTATGATTGGTCTGGTGGTAGCTGGCAATTGGGCGAAGGACACACTAAACCTGAGCAAAGCCAGTACCATGTGGTTGCATACGATTATGGGTGTAAGCACAACATTTTACGCTTGCTGGCAGACAGAAACTGTAAAATTACCGTTGTACCGGCACAGACCACGGCTGAAGAAGTTTTAAAGCTAAACCCGGACGGTATTTTCTTGTCGAACG
>NZ_DFTS01000033.1:0-218 GCF_002383015.1 Idiomarina sp. UBA4206 | reverse complement strand
GACCCAGAGCCTTGTGACTACGCTATTACAGCAATCAAGACCTTACTGGATAAGGACATTCCAATATTTGGTATTTGTCTTGGACATCAATTGCTGGCCATCGCCAGTGGTGCGCGTTCAATGAAAATGAAGTTTGGCCACCATGGTGCGAACCATCCCGTACAAGATTTGACAACGAAGCGGGTTATGATCACCAGTCAGAACCATGGCTTTGCGGT
>NZ_DFTS01000063.1:19714-20059 GCF_002383015.1 Idiomarina sp. UBA4206 | reverse complement strand
CTAGCCCCTTTTATTGCGCGTCACCTGAATAAAATCACCCGTAAGCATTGGCTAAAATTAGCAAGTGTTGGCCTGGTGGGAAGTCTAATCCCTGCCTTTATGTTCGCCATAGCACAGACTCAATTAGCCAGTGGCGTCACCGGGGTTCTGAATGCCTTAACACCCATTGCCACTTTGGTTATCGGCTCTTTATTCTTCCATCAAAAGGCGCGGGTAGCACAGGTTATCGGTGTCGGTATAGGCCTCTTTGGTACCCTGCTTTTGGTAACCGCTTCGGCGAATGGCAGTTGGGACTTCAACCTTTATGCGTTGTTAGTCATGGCAGCAACGGTTTGTTACGGCCTC
>NZ_DFTS01000063.1:17542-19612 GCF_002383015.1 Idiomarina sp. UBA4206 | reverse complement strand
CATCACCGGTATCTCGCTACTTATGGCCGCAGTTCCTGCCACTGTCTATTTGTTCGCTGGCACAGAATTTATAGCCCAGGTTCAACAACCCGGCGCTATGCTATCGCTGTTCTCTGTTTTGGCGTTAGGTATAGCAGGAACGGCTGGTGCTTTGGTTATTTTTAACCACGTGGTCCAGTTAACCAATACGGTTTTCACCAGTTCAGTCACATATCTTATTCCGGTGGTTGCCGTTTTGCTTGGAGTACTTGACGGGGAAGCATTCTGGCTGCAACAGGGTGTTGGTATGTTAGCGATTCTTGTTGGTGTATGGTTTGCCAACCGCAAGGGTCGCCCCGGCCTGGCTGGTATTCCGCAGAAAGAGCAATAAAAAAGCCCGACTAAAAAGCCGGGCCAAAAGTAATCCAGGGAGAACAATTTTGTGAGGGAGGATTAATCCCCTCACTTATTGTGACTAGACCCTTTTTATAAAGTTCACAAAAATCGCAAAATTAATGCGCTTCATCCCAATTATTGCCTTTACCCGCCTCTGCAATTAGCGGCACATCAAGGCTTGCGGCTTTTTCCATGACATCGGTTAATTGTGCAATATAATCATCCAGCTTGGCCTCTTTTATCTCAAAGACCAACTCATCGTGAACCTGCATTAACATACGTACGTCATCCTGACATTTATTGGTATCAATCCAGTCGGCGACTTTCAGCATTGCTTTTTTAATGATATCCGCAGCGGTTCCCTGCATCGGCGCATTAATGGCAGCCCGTTCCGCACCTTTCCTGCGAGCTCCGTTGCTGGCTTTAATATCCGGCAAAGGCAAGCGGCGACCGAACAGGGTTTTCACGTATCCCTGCTCTTTTGCCTGTTTACGGGTATCTTCCATGTAGCGCAGCACACCGGGGAAGCGTTCAAAGTACTTATCCATATAGTGTTGAGCTTCATGGCGGGCAATACCCAACTGACGCGCAAGACCAAACGCAGACATACCGTAAATTAAGCCAAAGTTGACCGCTTTAGCCTGACGGCGTTGGTCATCCGTTACCTCCTCGGCTTTGCAGCCGAACACTTCCCCGGCTGTTGCCCGGTGAATGTCCAAGCCTTCAGCAAAAGCCTTTAGCAACGACGCGTCCTGAGATAAATGCGCCATAATGCGCAGTTCAATCTGGCTATAGTCAATAGCGACAATCTTATAACCTTGCTCAGGAACAAAGGCCTGACGCACCCGACGCCCCTCAGCTGTGCGAATAGGAATATTCTGCAAATTGGGATCAGTGGAAGACAAACGTCCGGTTGCTGTGACCGCCTGCTGATAAGAGGTGTGTACCCGGCCGGTGTCAGGGTTGATCATCTTCGGCAGCTTATCGGTATAAGTGGATTTTAGCTTCGACAAGCTTCGGTGCTGTAAAATAACATCTGGTAAAGGGTAGTCATGCGCCAGCTCATGCAAAACTTCCTCCGCCGTTGACGGAGCCCCCTTCGGGGTCTTTTTCACAACCGGAAGTTCCAGCTTCTCGAAGAAAATGCGTTGCAACTGTTTGGTCGAACCTAAGTTGAACTCCTCACCGGCAATCTCAAACGCTTTTTTCTCTAAAGCGTCAAGCTTCTCGGTAATTTCCTGACTTTGTTTACCCAGTAAATTAGCATCTATACGGACACCATATTGTTCCATATCGCACAATACGGGAACTAAAGGTACTTCAATATCAGTCAGTACACTGTGCAGTTCGCTGCCAACATCTTTTACCTTGTTCCACAATACATCATGCAATCGGAACGTAATGTCTGCATCTTCAGCCGCGTATGGGCCCGCCTGTTCAAGATCGATTTGATTAAAGGTCAGCTGCTTAGCACCTTTACCGGCTATCTCTTCGAAACTGATCGTCTTGTGGTTCAGGTAATGCAGGCTCAAGGTGTCCATGTCATGACGGGAGCCGACACTATTAAATACGTAAGATGCCAGCATGGTGTCATTTAAAATACCGCCTAAACGAATTTTATAACGGCGCAAAATATGGGCATCGTACTTCAGGTTTTGCCCAACCTTCTGCGGCTTGTCCGCTTCGAGTAGAGGT
>NZ_DFTS01000063.1:11800-17399 GCF_002383015.1 Idiomarina sp. UBA4206 | reverse complement strand
TTGGCCAGTCGCGACCGACTTGCTCAGGGGCTTCCATATAATCATGGCCAACCGGAATATAGACCGCTTCACCCGGAGCGGCAGCTAACGACACGCCGACAAGCTCGGCCTGCATATAATTCAGGCTCGTCGTTTCGGTATCAAAAGCAAAGTAGTCACATTTCTTAAGTGAGGTTAAATAATCACTCACTTCCTCTTCCGTCATTAAAACACGGTAAGCGTCCCGGTTAATGTCGCTGACGGGCTTTTCAACTTCAGCTTTACCCAAAGCCTGGTCAGTTGCTGCCCCACTTTCCATAAGCTCACCAAGCCAACGGCGAAATTCACACCGGCTATATAACTCAGCCAGTTTTTCGCTGTCTGCCGTTTGTATGGTCAACTCTTCCGGCTGCAACTCCATAGCCACATCAAGCTTAATGGTTGCCAACTCCCGGGACATAAGCAACTGATCTTTATACTCGTTCAGTTTCGCCGGCATGGTTTTCGCGCCACGAAAGGACAGTTCGCTTACCGCATCGACATTTTCATAAATGGCATCAATGCTTGGAATTTGTTGCAACATTGCCTGTGCCGTCTTTTCGCCAACTTTTGGCAGCCCCGGAATATTATCGGAGCTATCGCCCATTAGCGCTAAATAATCAATGATCTGCTCCGGCTTCACGCCGAATTTTTTCTCTACGCCTTCAGGATCCAGCAAGGTGTCAGTCATTGTGTTAATTAGCATGACATGTTCGTTAACCAGCTGTGCCATGTCCTTGTCACCGGTACTAATTAACGTAAACCGCCCTTTTTCTCCGGCCTGTCGGGCCAAAGTGCCAATAACATCATCCGCTTCAACATCGTCAATGCATAACAGCGGCAGCCCCATTGCTTTCACAATTTCATGCAGAGGTTCAATTTGTGTGCGTAAGTCATCGGGCATTGGCGGACGGTTTGCTTTGTACTCCTGGTAAATATCGCTACGGAAGGTTTTACCTTTCGCATCGAAAACCACCGCCATATGGCTGGGTTTATAGCGTTTCAATAAGCTTCTCAGCATATTAACAACGCCATAAACAGCGCCGGTTGGCTCGCCTTTGGAATTGGTTAAGTGCGGTGGCGCATGAAAGGCGCGAAACAAATAAGAGGAACCATCGACGAGAATAAACGGATTTTCGGGAACAGATGTGGCCATAGTTAAAAACCTAAATTAAGCGTTACCTATAGGATGCCACAGAACGGTAATTCAGGCCACTGAGCAGAGTGTGTATAACCTGTTAATAAGTCTGTTAACAACGACCGATTCCACAGCCGGAAATTAAAATTTCCCCGTGTCTAAAGTTTACTTAAGTTATTGATAGTGTGGGATTTAAAACGGCAGGCATCCCTAAATGCCTAGTACTTTTTATTATTATGCTTCACTGTGGAAACTATTCTGTTTACGCCCTGAAATGGAAGGAAGTACATCGCAAACAGGTCAAACAGATTACCACAAAATCAGTAATGATCTACTGCCAAATTCCGTTTTTTTATAACCTTTTGTTCCTCATTTCTCTTTACTTATAAAAAGCAAAGAAAAACCTTTTTTAATCAACTAACTACGGTCTCGCAAATGTGCCATAACAAATGCGGTATCGGGGCGTTCTCCCCCCATCCAGAGTTGATAAGATGAGGCGGCTTGCTCAACTAACATACCAAGCCCATCGCTAACATTTTCACAGCCAGCCTGACTCAGCTGCTGCATAAATAACGTCGGCTCATCAGAGTACATTAAGTCATAACCTGAGGCTCCCTCAGCGAGTTGGGGAGGCAAAGCTAAACGCTGTCCCATTAAACTGCTGCTGGTGGCATTAACCATCAGGTCAATTGGCTCATTAATTTCCAAAGCCGATGCAAGCACCTGAATACGGTCAGCAGCTAACACACCCAAGTTTTCCAGCTGAGACTTCAGCATCAGTGCTTTATCGACAGTCCGGTTCACTAAATAGATACGGCGAGGCTGTTGCTGCAACAGCAAAGGCAATATTCCCCGGGCTGAGCCCCCCGAACCGAAAACAACAAGTGAGCGCTCACTTACTTTGAAACCTTTTTCTTTCAAGTCTTTAATTAGGCCTTCACCGTCGGTATTGTCACCCAGTAATTGACCATTTCCCGTTGCAACCAGAGTGTTGACCGCGCCAGCCTCTTGCGCTCGCTTCGTTAATTCAGTTGCGAATTCCGCGGCTTGCTGTTTAAAAGGTAGCGTGACATTTAACCCTTTCCCGCCACTGCGAAAAAATTGAGCTATGTTTCGGGAAAATCGCCCGGGAGTCGACAAGTAACGACGGTACTCAACCGGATGCTGTTGCGCTTTCGCGAACAACGAGTGAATACGCGGAGACAAACTGTGCTCAATTGGGTTTCCAAAAACCCCCAGATGAATAACTGGCTTCATAGGGCTAACCAGTTTCGTGGTTTCAGATAGTAGCTGGTAAGCTTTTCCTCGGCCGAGTCCGGATCCGGATGCCAGTCATATTCCCAACGAGCCAGCGGTGGCATCGACATCAAAATAGACTCGGTTCTGCCACCCGTTTGTAGCCCGAACAAGGTTCCGCGGTCCCAGACAAGGTTAAACTCAACATAACGTCCACGGCGATAGAGCTGGAAATCGCGCTGCTGCTGTGTGTACGTCAGGGCTTTGCGACGCTCAACAATCGGTAAGTATGCTTTGGTAAAAGCATCGCCCACCGCTTTTATTACAGCAAAGCACTCGCCAAAAGAGCGGTCATTAAGGTCGTCAAAGAAAATACCGCCCACGCCACGAGCTTCATCGCGATGTTTAAGATAGAAGTAATCGTCACACCAGGCTTTATATTCCGGATAAAGCTTTTCATCAATGCAGTCCAGAGCGTCTTTCGCCTGTTGGTGCCATTCGACGATGTCTTCTTCAAATGGATAAAAGGGTGTTAAATCAAAGCCACCGCCAAACCACCAGACCGGCTCTTCGCCTTCTTTTTGCGCAATGAAAAAACGCACATTCATATGTACCGTAGGTACCATGGGGTTTTTGGGGTGCATTACCAGAGAAACACCACAGGCATTGAAGTCTCGACCTTCCAGCTCAGGGCGGTGCGCTGTTGCCGATGCAGGCATTTTCTCACCGTAAACGTGCGAAAAACCGACGCCGCCCTGCTCAAAAACCTCGCCGTTTTTTATGATTCTGGAACGACCGCCTCCGCCGCCGGGCCGATCCCAGCTGTCTTCCTGAAAGCCTTGCTGACCATCAGCTTGCGCTAACTGCTCACAAATAGCGTCCTGCAACGACATCAGGTAGCTTTTTACCTGCTTTAAATAGTCACTATGCATCGTCTCTGACAACCTGATTATTAAATGGATTAATGATACGAGTTGGATTCGCCGCTCCACCAGTCGCTTCATCCATGATCCAGTCCACGCTGTCACCAAATTGCAGGCGCACTTCCGCTGCCGTTCTTGCCGGCTCCTGGCCTGTTAAGTTGGCACTGGTAGATACCAAAGCATGGCCAAGTGCACGGCAAAGCTCTCTGACAGGCTCATGCGCACTAACCCGCACCGCTATGGTGTCTCTGCCGCCAGTTAATAATGGCGATACACTTTTTCTTACCGGAAGAATTAAGGTGACGGGGCCCGGCCAATGAGACAAAACACTGAAACGCTTGTCCTGCGGAATAGCCGAGTCTTCAACAAAAGGAAGTAATTGGCTGTAGTCGGCAGCTATTAAAATGAGCCCCTTTTCAGCAGGTCGCTGTTTCAGGCTTAGCAATTTTTGAATAGCAACTTCATTGGTTGGATCACAGCCCAGTCCGAATACTGCTTCTGTCGGGTAGGCAATAACGCCTGTTTTTACTGCGTTATGCGCTGCTTCCCACTTATCTGCCATAATATACCCTCCTCTTAAGGAGTCAGATTATAGCGCGTCCGACTTATAGTCGCATTGCTTTTGCGGACAGACTTTTCGAATTCCTGCAGCGGACTTCTTTTTAACCAGCAGTGGGTATTGGCATTTAGGGCAGGTTTCATCAACCGGTGGTTGATTCACTGTAAACTGGCATTTGGGATACTGATCGCAGGCGTAGAATACGGTGCCGCGTCGTGATGTTTTTTGATGCAGCTGACCACTGCCGCATTCCGGACAGGTAATAGCGTTCTCTTCGTCAGCATTGGGCTCGGTCACAAACTCACAGTCGGGAAACCCGCTACAACCAACAAATAAACCATAACGGCCACTTTTTAATTGCAGCTCTTTACCACACTCCGGACAAGCAACACCAAGGCCCTCGGGTTCAATTTCAGATTGCTCGCGAAGACCTCGTTTATAGTCGCAGTCAGGGTACCCTGTGCAGCCAAGAAAGCTGTTATGTCCAACATGTTTAATGACCAGCGGTCGCTCACAACGCGGGCAGCGCTCATCTGATGACATTAATGCAAGGGCCCTTCAGCTTCCTCAAACAACAAACCTTCCATTTGGTCGTAGGCGGCTTCCTGACCGGGAACATTAAACAGAACCATCAGCACAACCCATTTCAGGTCATCCAGAGTGAAGTTCGCTGTTTCAAGTTCCATTACGCGATCAATAACCACTTCGCGGGTCGCGAAATCTAACACACCCAGATTTTCTAAATACATTAAGAAACCACGACTCTGACTATCTAACCGCGACATCTCCGCCGTTGTATAAATACGGGTAGACTGCTGCGGGGCAACATCCAGGTAAGACTTGGTTTCCATTTCTTGTAAGTCGGCCAGGCGCTCTAACCACGCCAAAGCCTTCTGGATTTCCTGGTGACGAAAACCAGCCCGTGTAAGTTCATTGGTTAACTCATCGTGATCAACCACAACTTCCATTTCGGAATGAATGTAGTTTTCAAACAAGTACATGAGGATATCAAACATACTTTAGCGCCTCCCCACTTTGATATAACCGCCTGGTACGGCTGCCACTAGCCCTTCTAATTCGAGTAACACTACTTTCTCCATGACTTCAGCAACCTCGAGTCCGGACAATTGTACCATGTCATCAATTGTTCGTGGCTCTGAACTCAGACTAGCGAACAATCGATTGTTTGCCAAGCTTTCATCAAGATATTGTCGCTCTTCTGAAACCGGTGCTTGAGCGGGGTTAATCGAAAACCACTCTAGAATATCCTGTGGTGTGTTGATTAACTTTGCCCCCTGCTGTATCAGCCAATGACACCCCTGATGCTCCGGCAACAAAACCGACCCGGGAACAGCACCGACTTCACGCCCTTCATTCAACGCGTGTATTGCCGTTGAGAGCGAACCACTTTTACGGGCGGCTTCAACCACAACAACCGCCTGACTAATACCACTAATAATACGGTTACGCCGGGGAAAATGATCTGTCCTTGCGGTTTGTCCGGGCGGAAACTCAGAAATTAACAAGCCCTGATGGGCAATGAAATCCTGCAAGGCTTTGTTTCGTCGAGGGTAGTATTGATCAATTCCGGTACCCAAAACGGCAATGGTTTTGCCTTTGTCTGCGGCAGTTTTGTGCGCCTGGGCATCAATGCCCATTGCCAGGCCGCTCACCACAACAATACCCGACGCGACCAGTTTTTCACTGATCCAGTCAGCAACCTGC
>NZ_DFTS01000063.1:7609-11730 GCF_002383015.1 Idiomarina sp. UBA4206 | reverse complement strand
TGCAGCCCGCTATGGCTCGCTTTGCGGCTGCCTACAACCGCCACACAGACCCCTTGAAGCAACTCTTTCCGACCTCTGTAGTAGATTAACCAGGGCGGATTGCTGATTGCTTTTAACGATGCCGGGTAATCGTCGCTGAAGTAAGATATAACGCCCTGATAATCACTTAGACACCAGCTCTCAGCGGCTTTCAACCAGCGCGAGTCTACCGGTTTTAGCGATTGCCCCCATCGCTCAAACAGCGTTTGCCAGCTGTCACACTCCCGTGCCGCTTTCTGTACCTTGTTTGATGCGCGTGTCATCCCCATTAATACACATAATTCCTGTGTGTTCACAGACTGTCCTTGACCTACCGATTTAAGGTAAACTAAGGGTAGATGAAGATTTGGAGGTTCTAATGGCAAAAATGACGGTTCTGAAATATCCAGACGAACGGTTACGCAAAGTCGCACAGCCGATTGACAAAGTGGATGACAGCATCCGCTCGGTTATCGATGATATGTTCGAAACTATGTATGAAGAGCAAGGCGTTGGCCTTGCCGCAACTCAGGTCGATGTTCACAAGCGTTTGTTTGTTGCTGACTGCAGCGAAGATCAGAACGAACCGCTGGTGTTTATTAACCCGGAGATAACCGAAGCCGAAGGTCATTTCAAGAATGACGAAGGTTGCCTGTCGTTTCCCGGCGTTTATGCAAAAGTAGAACGTGCGGAAAAAATTACGGTTACGGCTTTAGATAAAAACGGTGAACGTTTCAGTCGTTCGGCAGAAGGCCTTTTAGCTATTTGTATTCAGCACGAAATTGATCACTTAGAGGGTAAACTCTTTGTCGATTATTTATCGCCACTGAAACGCGAGCGTATTCGTAAGAAATTAGAGAAAGAACAGCGTTTGGCTGAAAAGTATGCGGCGGAAGCACAGTAATGCGGATAGTCTTTGCAGGCACGCCCGATTTTGCCGCACAACACTTACAGCAATTGCTTGATGAAGCTCATCAGATAGTCGGTGTTTACACCCAACCCGACCGCCCTGCAGGACGCGGCAAAAAGCCGCAACCGAGCGCCGTTAAGAAACTGGCAGTTGAACACCAACTACCCGTTTACCAGCCAGAGTCGTTAAAATCGGAAGAAGCTCAGTCGGCTTTAGCAGAGCTAAAACCTGACGTAATGGTCGTTGTTGCTTATGGTTTATTGCTGCCGCAAGCGGTGTTGGATATCCCGGCCAAAGGTTGTCTGAATGTTCATGGCTCTTTGTTGCCTAGATGGCGGGGTGCAGCTCCTATTCAACGCGCCATATGGGCAGGAGATTCAGAGTCAGGCGTTTGCATTATGCAGATGGAAGCAGGCCTGGATACTGGTCCGGTACTGCATGAAGAACGATGCGCTATTAGCCCGCAGGAGACCTCCGCTTCGCTTTACCATAAACTTGAAAGCCTTGGTCCAAAAGCGTTAATCACAGTATTAGCAGACCTTGAAAGTTATCAACGCCAGGCCAAACCGCAAAGTGACAGCGAAGCCACCTATGCAAAAAAGCTGACTAAGCAGGAAGGCAAAATAGACTGGACGCAGCCGGCCGCATTTATTGAACGCTGCGTAAGGGCATTTAACCCCTGGCCCATGAGCTGGTGTCAGTCAGACAATTTAAAGGCTCAACAGAATACGATTAAAATTCATGCTGCTGAATTGGTTCAGGGTGCCAGTAACAAAAGGCCCGGAACTATTATTAGCAGCACGCACCAAGGTATAGACATTGTCACTGGCGATGGTCTTTTGCGTATTACCCAGGCACAAATGCCGGGCAAAAAGGTGCAGCCGGCCAGTACGCTGGTTAACGGCTACAGCAACGTATTTAGTCCCGGACTGGAATTACAATGAGTCAGCAGAAGAAATCCGAAGGCAGCGGTCACGGCGCAAAAAGCCGGGCGGCGGCTGCGAGTGCCCTGTTTCAGGTTTTAGAGAAAGGCGAGTCGCTTTCGGCGGCCCTGCCTTATGCAACCAGCAAATTACCCGACGCAGATAAACGTCTTGCCAGTGCGATTAGTTACGGTGTTTTGCGCGTTCTGCCCAGCCTTAATCGCTTGGTTGGCGCAAAATTGGATAAGCCCCTCAAAGGTAAGTTAAAAGTATTGCATTACCTGTTACTGGTTGGTGCCTATCAATTGTATTGCCAACGAATTAAAGATCACGCTGCCGTAAGTGCAACCGTAGAAGCCGCTCGTATACTGGGTAAAAGAAACCATAAAGGCTTAGTGAACGGTATACTGCGTCAGTTATTGCGCGAAGCTCCTTCAGCCGATGACTCACACCAACGTGAGTTACCCTGTGATTCAATGCAGAATCATCCTCGCTGGTTATTTGATGCCATTAACAATGACCACCCCGAGCATGCCGATAACATTCTGGCGGAAAACAACACTCACCCGCCTATGTGGTTACGTGTGAATGAGCGATTTTCCACTCGCGATGACTACTTACGGCAGCTTCAGGATAGTGACATTGCAGCAACGGCTGATGCCAGCGCAATCAATGCAATTCAATTGCATGCGCCCTGTCCGGTAGAGAAACTCCCCGGCTTTGCCCGTGGCCATGTGTCTGTACAGGACAGATCCGCTCAGCTGGCAGCAGACTTTCTAAATGTAAATGCTGCGCATCGTGTACTCGACTGCTGCGCCGCTCCCGGCGGTAAATTACTCCATTTATTGGAACGGCACAGCTTTGAACAACCGGTTCAGGCTATTGATATCGACCCCAAGCGCCTTGAGCGAGTGGATGAAAACCTAGAGCGTGCTGGTTTAAGCGCTGTTATTCACTGTGCAGATGTCGCCACGACCAATGACTGGTGGGACGGCGAGCAATTCGACCGCATACTGCTGGATGCCCCCTGCTCCGCAACCGGTGTGATACGCCGACACCCGGATATTAAATGGTTACGCCGCGCTGAAGACATCAGCGAACTGGCAAAGTTACAGAAGCAGATACTCAGCTCACTTTGGCCACTACTTAAGCCAGGCGGAGAACTGCTGTATGCAACCTGCTCTATTCTGCGTCAGGAAAACCAAACTCAAATTGAGTCTTTTCTACAGCAGCAGTCTGGTGCTAGTCTGATACCTATAACAGCAGAGCATGACACACTGCAATTGCTTCCCGGACAATATGGCGGGGATGGTTTCTTTTACGCGAGACTGAAGAAAGCCCAATGAAAATAATCATACTCGGTGTTGGCCAGGTCGGCGGCACATTGGCAGAAAACCTGGTTGGTGAGCGCAACGACATCACCATAGTTGATACCAATAACGACTTACTGGACGACTTGCAGGACAAATATGACTTGCGTGTTGTCGTCGGTAACGGCGCTCATCCGGACGTATTGCGTAAAGCTGGTGCAGACGACGCAGATTTGCTGATTGCCGTAACCAGCAGCGATGAAACCAATATGATTGCCTGTCAGGTTGCTTATTCCATTTTTAATACACCGAAAAAAATAGCCCGAATCCGTTCTGAAGAGTATATCCGTTATAAAGATCAGCTATTTCATAATCAAGACGCGCCGGTCGATCACATCATTTCTCCGGAACAGTTAGTTACTAACTACATCAGACGGTTAATTGACTACCCCGGCGCTTTGCAGGTTATGGAGTTTGCTAACGGTCGTGCCAGTTTGGTTGCGGTCCGGGCTTACTATGGCGGCAAGCTCGTCGGGCACGCAATTTCTACTCTGCGGGAGCACATCCCCAATATAGACACTCGAGTCGCGGCCATTTATCGTCAGGGCAAGCCCATCCGCCCGACAGGAACCACTATTATTGAAGCCGATGACGAAGTTTTCTTTATTGCAGATACTCGTCATATCAGCACGGTAATGCAGGAGCTGCAGAAGCTTGAAGACAAATACCGACGCATCATGATTGTCGGTGGTGGCAATATTGGCGCAGGTCTGGCTAAGCAGCTGGAAGTTGACCACAGGGTCAAACTGATAGAGCGCTCTGAAGCGCGCGCAGAAGAGTTGTCACAAAGCCTTGAGCACACATTAATTTTCCGCGGTGACGCCTCCGATCAAAAACTGCTGGAAGAAGAGCACGTTGAAGATATTGATGTTTTCATTGCGGTAACCAACGACGACGAAG
>NZ_DFTS01000063.1:471-7543 GCF_002383015.1 Idiomarina sp. UBA4206 | reverse complement strand
ACCAACGACGACGAAGCAAATATCATGTCGGCTATGTTGGCTAAGCGCATGGGTGCCCGCAAAACCATGGTACTGATTCAGCGCAGTGCTTACGTTGACCTGGTTCAGGGCGGTGAAATTGATATTGCTATATCGCCACAACGCGCCACCGTTTCAGCGTTACTCACCCACGTACGCCGTGGGGATATTGTGAATGTGTACTCGCTGCGTAAAGGCGCTGCTGAAGCCATTGAAGCCATTGCACATGGTGATGAAGACACCTCTAAGGTCGTCGGAAAGGCCATTAAAGACATTAAACTTCCGCCGGGTACCACTATTGGCGCCGTTGTTCGGGGGCATGAAGTACTCATGGCGCACAGCGAAACCATTATTCACTCGGACGACCACGTTATTCTGTTCTTGCTGGATAAAAAGTACATTGATCAGGTTGAGAAAGTCTTCCAGCCCAGCGCAATGTTCTTCTAATTAAGAGGCTTTAGCTGAACCCGGCCTCGGGTAGCGGCCTGTAGTTTTTTCTGCAGCGTCTCTACCTCTATGGGTCTTAATAACACAGTCAGCAACACACTCTCTCCGTATTCCGACGAGGCTGTTTCAACACCGGCTTCAAATAAAATAGGCTCTACATCGCCCTGGTCGGTATAGGCAAAGTGCAACTGAAACCCCTGTTTGAAAACCCGACGTTCTTTTTCAAGCTCCGCTAACGCAGTGACGGTCGCTTCCGTATAGGCTCGTTGAAGGCCTCCAGTCCCTAACTTTACGCCGCCAAAGTAGCGCACCACTATTGCCGTAACCTCCCCTACACCACTGCTTTGCAGTGCCATAAGCATGGGCCTTCCTGCCGTTCCGGAAGGCTCTCCGTCATCACTGGAGGCTAAACGTTGGCTATTATTCGGAGCAGAAAACACGGAGGCTGAACAGTAGTGCGAAGCTTTTGGCCACCTTCTTTGTACTTCAGTTAAAAATTCAGCGGCGCTGACTTCATTGTCGGTATGCGCAAGGCAGGCGATAAAACGACTGCCTTTTATCTCTATTTCAACTTCAGCTTCAGAGACCGGAATATCGTAATCTTGATCATGCAAGACGGGTAACCTTTTTCACGTAAGCATCCAAAGACGTTTGTCGCGTAAGGTTATCATTTCGTTCCCGATAGATAACAATGTTATCTTCAATCCGTACACCGCCAAATGGCCGAAACTCATCCACCCTCTTCCAATTAATAACGTGCTTATTGCGAGAACTCGCCAGCTTTTGCAGTAAAGGCTCAATAAAGTAAATACCGGGTTCAATGGTATACACCTGCCGCGGCTCGACAGTACGGGTTGTTTTTAATGTAAGGTGGCCTGTTGGCGACGGTATGGGGGTTCCCCGCTCGTCAGCCTGAGCAGCGCCAACGTCGTGCACTTGCAGTCCTAGAGGGTGGCCCAGGCCATGCGGGAAAAACACGCTCGTTATGCCGTCTTCAATCATTTGCTCGGGACTGCAACTGACAAAACCAAAGGCAAAAAGCACGTTAGCAATTTGCTCGTGAGCCAACTGATGTAATACAGGAAACTCCATACCTGGCTTCATTTTATCAATAAGCGCTAACGTAATTTGGTCAAGAGCCGCTATCAGCTCTTCATACTCATTATGCTCTGCCGACCAAGTCCGGCTAATATCGGCAGCGTAACCGCAAACCTCAGCGCCGGCATCAACCAACATCGACTTTAACGACACTTGTGATTTTTTATCCGGTAACCAATGGTGTAAAACACTCGCGTTCTTATTTTGTCCAATAATATGATTGTACGGTACTTCATTCTGCCCTTGCCGTGTCGCCGCCATATAATTCAACAGGCAATCAAACTCGGAGTCGCCTTTAAAAAAGGCCTCTGCCGCGGCAATATGTCCTTCTGCGGCAATATGGTTGGCTTGCGCTAAGCAGGCTATTTCATAGTCTGTTTTGAACAAACGATGATAATGAAAGAAGTGAAGAACCGGGTCTGGGTTGATGTTCTCAAAGCCTAGCGCTTTTGCTACTTCAATATGTTCACCCAGGTAGGCGGCGTTTTTCTTATCATAAGGTAAGAGCTTTTCTATAGCCTCAGGCGAACTGATGTGTTCCACGTGGAACTCTTCTAGCCAGGGTTCACTTTCTAAATTTGCTGTTGTATGCCAAAAGTCCGGAGCATTGAGCAGAACGAGCGTTGGACGGGTCTCGGGTTTTATAATGACCCAGGCATTAGGAAGCTGCGTTTCCGGACACCAAGCCTTGAAATGAGGATTCGCACGAAAAGGATAATTCATGTCATCCAAAAACCAGCGCTTTTGCTGGCCTGAGTGTATTGCGAGTAAATCTAAATTTTCTCGTTTGCAGAGTCGCTCCGCACGGGTTTGAAGCTGCTTTATATGGTCAGGAAATAACGGCCACAAATCTGCTGTCGCAGTCATATTGAATCGCCTTATTCAGTCTCAACAATGGTCATATCAACAACTTGCTCAAACAAATTATCCTCGTTACCACCTAACATCCTATAAATTTGTTGGTAACTCAATACCGCTTTTACATAATCTCGGGTTTCATGGTAAGGGATGGTTTCAACCCACTCATCGGCATAAACAGGCTCTTCTGGTAGCCACTCTCTCACACGGTAGTATCCTGCATTATAGCTTGCCGTAGCTAATAGCCAGTTATTCTCAAACCGATGTTTCAGGCGACTCAAGTAATGAGTTCCTAATCGCACATTGACCGACGGGTCATTTAAACGACGCCAACTGTTGTTTTTGGTATCCAGTTGTTTGGCGGTGCCGGGCAGTATTTGCATTAAGCCTCTGGCGCCCGCGCTGGAATAAGCATCATGCCGGAAGTTGCTTTCTCGCCGGGTAATGGCTAAAGCCCAGTTTTCATCTATTCCTGCGGCCTGTGATGCCCTTCCTAATATGTCTTTATAAGCTAATGGGAAACGAATGCCCACGGCGTCAAAATGACCAATTTGCGCTAATGTCCATATGGCTTGATCATGCCACCCCCACTCGCTGGCAAGATACGCTGCGACCTTTTGCTCTTCGCCATCGAGTTGAGTTAATAAGTGATTCCACTCTCTCCTTGCGTCCACCCAGCGCTCAAGCTGAATAAGCTCGTATGCACGCTGGACACTCGGATGGTTCCGGATCTGTTCAAGCTGAACCACACTCACCTCAAGCTTTTCGTGCTCAAGGCTAACCGGTTTCTGTAACCTTGCAGAGGCTAGAAAGCCGTAATAATGGCGTTCGTCGGATAAGTCTTCGTAGAGTTGCTGAGCAACTAACGCATTCCCGGTAATTTCCTGCGTACGCGCAAGCCAGTAACGCCACTGATTCCCTTGCCGAATAGCAACGGGGAGACTTTGAATAGCATCACGCAGACCTTCGTAATCTTTGTCTTTAAGGTAAATAGCTAAACGCCACTGAAGAACTCGCTCATTGAGCGCATTAACCGGAACACGGTCATGCCAGACGCGCGCTTCCGGATGAGACTTCAAACTTAGCGCAACCGCAAACTCTTCTGCTATGCGTTCTTCCTGCGCCTCTGAAAAGGGTAGCTCGGGCTTCAGTTTTTTATAACTGCGCAGGGCAATATTTTCATCTCGCCAAATAAGCTTTGTCAGTGCAAAAGTCGTTATCTGGGCTTCTTTTTCAGGGTAACGTCCCTTAAACCAGGAACCGTCTTCAATGGCCGCCGGTGAATAGCGCACTTTATGATAAAACTCACCCAGATATTGCTGTAACTCCGGTAATAACCCTGTGAGGTAAGGCAGTAACGTTGGGTTACCGCGTTCAGCTGCCATCTTCAGTCTATTCCAAACTTTCTCATCAGTACGTCCGTCAAGGCTTTCCCATTCCTTCAAAATGGGATCACAGGCTGAAGGAAGTGAAAAACCGTGTTCCCAAATAGCATCAACCTGGCGACGGAAAGGCCCGTCCCCCAAACCTTTTTCTCGTTGCGCTTCAATAAACTGACAACGGTGAGTCAAAGTGCCCGGATGCCGAAAGTCGCGAATAAAGCGTGCATGCTCTTCTTGCCCTGCCAGGTAAGTAAGCCACGGCTGCCTTAGCTGCCAGTCGAGTGGTGTGTTGTCATACTTTTCCAGAAAAGCCAAAACCCGGTCTTCATTAGCCAAATAGCCTACTTGCTCCAGCCTTGTCAGTTCCAGATACGGAACGAGCGGGTAGCCCTCCAGCTTCTGTAATAACTGACGGTATTCATTCAGACGACCACGCTTAGCGGCGTATTCTGCTTTTTTGAATAGCTCACGCTGCTGCTCCCGTTGTTCACTATCAACAGGTTCAGATTGGGCTGCACCACTACTAAACAGCGATAACGCGAAAAACAATGGTGCACTGTAACGTATGATAAACGACTGCTTTTTCATTAATTCAAACGCATGTTTAAATAACCGTTGAAAAATTGGCGTATTCGCGCCAAACTCTCTCTACCTTAACCCAAAGCTATAGCAGAATCAGTTTCTTTATAGCAACAAATTAATGGAAGTCGTGGGAGACCCAAGATGATCTATCAAGGTGAAAGCATTCGGGTCGATTTTATCGAACCAGGTTTCGCAGAATTACAATTTGATGCGAAAGGCTCGGTTAATAAATTCGACCAGGCAACATTAGAAGAATTCAGTGAAGCACTGACAAAATTACAAAACACTGACGATTTACGTGGCGTCATTGTCACCAGTAGCAAGTCGACCTTTATTGTAGGCGCTGACATTACTGAGTTCCTGACACTATTCTCTGATCAGGAAAAAACCCGCAGCTGGGTCGCAAAAGCATCACGCGTATTTGACCAACTGGAAGACCTGCCGGTACCCACCGTTGGTGCGGTTAAAGGCTTCGCGTTAGGCGGCGGCTGTGAGGCACTATTAGCCTGTGACTACCGTGTAGCGGATACCACAGCAACTATCGGCCTGCCTGAAGTTAAACTGGGTCTTATCCCGGGCTTTGGCGGTACTATGCGTTTACCTCGCGTTATTGGTCCTGATAACGCTTTAGAGTGGATCACCACAGGTAAAAACAACAAAGCAGAAGACGCGCTTAAAGTTGGCGCAATTGATGCGATTGTTGAGCCAGAGAACCTGACAAAAGCGGCGTTGAATTTAGCGAAAGCTGCCGCTGCCGGCGAGCAAGACTGGAAAGCCAAGCGTCAGCCTAAGTTAGAGCCGTTAAAAGCCAACGACACCGAGTTGATGATGACTCTGGTTACCGCTAAAGGTTTAATTGCAGCCAAAGCCGGTAAACACTACCCGGCACCGCACAAGGCGTTAGAAGCAATTGAAAACGGCGCACGCGAACACCGTGAAGGCGCATTAAAAGCTGAAAACAACGCATTTTTCGATCTGACCCAAACTGAAGCGTGTCAGGCACAGGTTGGTATCTTCCTGGCGGACCAGGCGGTTAAAAGTAAGTCTAAGAAGTACGCCAAAGCAGCAACCAAAGAAATCAAAACAGCGGGTGTTTTAGGCGCAGGTATTATGGGCGGCGGTATCGCTTACCAGTCTGCCCTTAAAGGCGTACCGGCTGTAATGAAAGACATTAAGCAAGACGCTTTAGATTTGGGCATGAAAGAAGCTGGCAAGATCCTGAAAAAAGGTGTTGAGCGCGGTAAGGTGAACAACGAGAAGATGATTAAAATCTTATCTTCTATTACACCTACGCTGCTGAACGATGCCGTTAAAGACGTCGACATTGTGGTTGAAGCCGTTGTTGAGAACCCGAAAGTGAAAGGTTCGGTATTGGCGGAAATTGAAGGTGTCATTGGTGATGACGCAATTCTTACCTCTAACACCTCGACCATTTCTATTACAGAGCTCGCTAAAAACCTGAAGCGTCCTGAAAAATTCTGCGGTATGCACTTCTTTAACCCGGTACATAAAATGCCGCTGGTTGAGATTATTCGTGGCGAGAAAACTTCAGATGACACTGTTAATGCCGTAGTAGCCTATGCATTGAAACTGGGCAAAACCCCTATCGTTGTTAACGACTGCCCGGGCTTCTTAGTGAACCGCGTATTGTTCCCTTACCTGGCAGGCTTTGCCGGTATGGTTGATGAAGGCGTTGATTTCGTCGGCATCGACAAGGTTATGGAGAAGCAGTTCGGCTGGCCTATGGGTCCTGCGTACTTGAGCGACGTTGTCGGCATCGACACGGCGGATCATTGTACCGTTGTTATGGAAGCAGGCTTCCCGACCCGCATGAAACGCGACGAGTCCAGCGCCATTGCTAAGCTGGCAGCCGCTGAGCGTTACGGTCAGAAAAACGGTAAAGGCTTCTATGTTTACGGCACCGACAAAAAAGGTAAGCCAACCAAAGAAGCTGATCCGGCGACTTATGAGTTACTAGGCTGTGAACAAGGCAAAAAGCTGGACGCAGATGAAGTCATTGCTCGCTGCATGATCCCAATGGTGAACGAAGTGGTTCGCTGTCTGGAAGAAGACATTGTGGGCTCTGCTGCCGAAGCAGACATGGCGTTGCTTTATGGCTTAGGCTTCCCTCCATTCCGAGGCGGCCCTTTCCGTTATTTGGAAACGCTTGGCATGGACAACTTTATTCAACTGGCAGACAAGTACGCGCACCTGGGTGAAATTTATCAGGTTACCGACGGCATGCGCGAAATGGCTAAAGCCGGTAAATCTTACTTTGACACAACCAGCGCGAAGTAAGGCTTGAGGAGGTTATTAAAATGAAAGACATCGTCATTGTAGATTGTATTCGTACGCCAATGGGGCGTTCAAAAAATGGTGTTTTCCGCCATACTCGTGCCGAAGACCTCTCAGCTGCGCTGATGAAGGGCTTACTTGAGCGTAACCCGGAAGTTGACCCGGAAGAACTGGAAGACATTTACTGGGGTTGTGTACAGCAAACCTTAGAACAAGGTTTCAACATTGCGCGTAACTCAGCGTTAATTGCCGGCATTCCTCATAAGGTGGCTGGCGTTACCGTTAACCGTCTGTGTGGCTCATCCATGCAGGCGTTGCACGACGCTACCCGCGCTATTATGAACGGCGACGGCGAAATCTTTATGGCCGGTGGTGTTGAGCACATGGGTCAC
>NZ_DFTS01000063.1:0-285 GCF_002383015.1 Idiomarina sp. UBA4206 | reverse complement strand
TTGGCGCGCGCTCTCATAAGAAAGCGCACGAAGCGACAGTTGAAGGTCGCTTTGCTAAAGAGATTTACCCAATTAACGGCCACAATGCTGACGGCGAACTGGTACGCGTGACTGAAGACGAAGTTATTCGTCCGGAAACTACCGCAGAAGGCCTGTCACAGCTTCGCCCGGTGTTTGACCCTGCCAACGGCACGGTAACCGCAGGTACCTCATCAGCCTTGTCTGACGGCGCAGCTGCCATGTTGGTTATGTCTGCTGATAAAGCCAAAGAACTGGGTCTGACGC
>NZ_DFTS01000027.1:36003-39244 GCF_002383015.1 Idiomarina sp. UBA4206 | reverse complement strand
TACGGGTGATTTTATTCAGGCGACGCGCAATAAAAGGGGCTAGCACGATACCGGCTGAGCTTATTCTCAGTGCACCAACCTCCATAGGCCCAAAAGCAATTAACCCTTTTTTGATCAATAAAAAAGAGCTACCCCAGATTAATGCGAGTAACCCTAATAATAACCAAGCGCTGAGCGGTGGTGTGTTATTCGTCGTCATACTCTTTGCTATACCACTGGTTGAGTTTTTCTTCGACTTGCTCGACGCCGAAGCGTTTTAGTGAGGAAAATGCTTCGACCTGAACGTCACCATTAAAGGCAATTGCAGCTTGTCTTGCTTTTAACACCGTTGACTTACGAGCGCCTTGTTTAAGCTTGTCGGCTTTGGTGAGCAATACCAGTACCGGTAGCTCGCAATCAACAGCCCAGTAAATGAGTTCCTGGTCGGTTTCGCGGAAAGGGTGGCGGATGTCCATTAGTACGACAATACCTTTGAGGCTGTCTCTCTGCTGCAGGTACTCGCTTAAAGAGCGCTGCCATTTTTCTTTGACGGCCAGCGGCACTTTAGCAAAGCCATACCCGGGTAAGTCGATAAGGCGTTGACCGCTGTCGAGTTCGAACACATTAATTAGCTGTGTGCGCCCCGGAGTTTTACTGGTACGAGCCAGTGATTTTTGCCGCGTTAGTGTATTCAGAGCACTGGATTTACCGGCATTAGAACGGCCGGCGAACGCAATCTCGATGCCCGTGTCCGGAGGCAGTTTGCTGATATCCGGTGCACTGGTCACAAATTTTGCCGATGCGTAATCTAATTGCTGATCTGCCACTATTAAGGTCACTTTTATTGATAAAACGGAACGTCTACGTGCATTATGAAGTATCCGGACAGTATCTCCAATGATCATTTAGCAATTGATTCGGTTTTAATCGTTTAATCCACACAAGTTTTGTGTAAAATAGCAACCTGCTTAAGGTGATTTATTGGGGCGCGTGGCGCCATCCAGAACAGAAGAGAAGCAAACATGAAAAAATTCGCAATCTTTTTGGGACTTTTCTTCGGTACCGCCGGTATCGCAGTAGCACAAAGCGGCGACGCTGAAGCCGGAAAAGAGAAATCGCAAGTTTGTGCGGCTTGCCATGGACCCAATGGTGAATCTCCGTCCGATATGTATCCGCATTTGGCCGGTCAGCACGAAAAATACCTGCTTAAACAGCTGAAAGATTACAAACGGGCGTCAGAAACCGGTGGTGAAGAAGGGCGTAATAACCCCATTATGATGGGCCAGGTCGCGTCATTATCTGAGCAAGATATGGCTGACTTAGCGGCTTTCTTTGCATCACAGGAAGAGCCTAAAGGCGAAACGCCCGAAGATATTATTGCACAAGGGCGTGACCTTTACCGTCGCGGCAACCCTGAAACCAATATGCCGTCTTGTGCCGGCTGCCATGGCCCTCGGGGAAATGGTCTGGGGCTAGCGGCGTTTCCGGATATTTCTGGTCAGCACGCGGCTTACACTAAGTCTCAGCTAGAAATGTTTCGTAGTGGCGACCGCGCTAACGATCCAAACGGCATGATGCAGGGCGTTACAGAGAAAATGACAGACGACGAAATCGAATTGCTGTCTAAGTTCCTGAGCGGTTTGTATTAAACAGAGCTTAATCAAATAGAAAGCGGCTTAGGCCGCTTTTTTTATGTCTATAATAAATGAGATAGTAAAAACCTATTTTCGGGTGTTGTTAACGAAAAGTAATAAGAAAGTTGTTTTTTAGATCAATAAAATCATTGAATTAATATTTGGTTCAAGTAGTCTTAACAACGCTCCGGGGCCGTACGGACAGAAAAAAACAAAAAAAAGATGTTAAAAGCCCTTGAGGAAATAATAAAAAGACTGTAAAAATACAGCTAACTCGACACAAAAAAATAACAAGAGGTCGAGAGATTATCGAAAAGTCAGATTCCATCTTATTTCTCGATAATCCAGGGAGTAAAGCCAATAGGCTAGTGGTTGCTCCATTTTATAATAACAATAATAAAAGACAGGTTACGGAAAACCGCAATAACAAGTCGGAAGCAGTGACAACCATTCTCATAGTTGCAGTGCGCTGCCGATAATATGAGAGAAGCAGGCGATGTGTAAAAGCATCGCCTTTTTTCTTATTTGGGCTCAGCCTTTCTTAAACGTACAAGCTTTTCCTTTACCCTCCACTGACGTCATCCCCGTTAATGAGTTACAATAGGTCATATTAGTTTTTATTTAGGAGCGACCATGACTCGCCGCAAGAAAACACGTAAGGCAGGGCCGTTGGCGCCATCTAAAGCGCCAAAAGAAAGACAAGCATCAGATGCTGCTTCAAAAGGTAAAAAGAAGGGTAAGGGTCAACCGTCAGGCCAACGACATTCATCCACTAAGGTTCTGCAGCAAAGTAGAACAAAAGGCGACGAAAAAGATCCCCGACACGGCAGTCGCCGTAAAGTAGCTTTGGTGATGACACCTGAGCAGGAACTAAAACAGTTACAGGAAGACACAAAGCTTCAGTTACTGGTTGAACGTTTCGAAAATGATGAGTCTCTGACAGCAGAAGAGCAGCGCTACCTCGATGAAAAATCTGAGCGTTATGAACAGCTGGTTGCCAAACTGGGTTATGAACTCGATGAAGAATGGGATGATGAGGAGTACTAATGTCCAGCGAACTCTATTGGATTATCGCCATTGTTGGCGTCTTAATTATTGTCGCTCTGGGGTGGTACGCCACCAACTTACTGCTACGCCTGCGTTGGCAGACCAGAATTCGGGACGCAGCTGTACAGAAGCGTGTTGATCGCATTGATGAGAGTATTATTACTATTGCAAAAGCCATGCAGCAAGAGCAGTGTCCTTTGTCTGAAGGATGCTTACGTATTGTGGTATTGCTTGATCATCGCCCGGAAGCTGTAGAGTATGACTATTCTAAAGATTACCCGGCAATGCATGAAATGTATGAAAAGATAAAACATATGCCAACGCACGAGTCACGTAAGAAATTTCCGAAAAAGAAAGTGCGGGAAATGGATGACGAGCGTGAGGGCTATGAAAAGTCGATGCGGGACATTATTCTTGCAGACGTTGATAAGTTATTGAAGCAATTTCCAGCGGCCTGAGGAGGCGGCATGCCGTTTTTTAAAGGTATAAAAGAAGATATCGCCAGCGTTTTCGACAGAGATCCGGCTGCGCGGAACACAATGGAAGTGTTGTTTCACTATCCTGGACTGCATGCGACCTGC
>NZ_DFTS01000027.1:28683-35875 GCF_002383015.1 Idiomarina sp. UBA4206 | reverse complement strand
CATGCGACCTGGTTCCATCGTATAAGCCATAAACTTTGGGAGTGGAAGTTATATTGGCTTGCTCGTTTTGTTTCTAATGTTTCACGCTGGCTAACGGGGATAGAAATTCATCCGGGTGCTAAAATAGGTCGTCGTTTCTTTATTGATCACGGTATGGGTGTGGTCATTGGTGAAACCGCAGAGATCGGCGATGACGTTACTTTGTATCATGGCGTGACTCTTGGCGGTACTAGCTGGAACAAAGGTAAACGGCACCCGACCTTGAAAGACGGTGTGGTGATTGGTGCAGGAGCAAAGGTACTGGGTCCAATTACTGTCGGAAAATCTGCACGCATTGGCTCTAATGCCGTGGTCGTGCGAGATGTGCCGGAGCTAACCACTGTGGTCGGCATTCCGGCCAGGGTAGCTCAGTCCGCGGTCGATGCGGAAACAGCGGAACGTCGTAAAAAAATGGCAACGGAGTATGGCTTCGATGCCTATGCTATCTCAGCGGATAACCCAGACCCGGTTGCGACAGCAATTGGGCGCATGCTCGATCATGTACAGGTTTTAGATAATAAAGTCTCTGACCTTTGCCAGGCGGTTAATAAGCTCGGTGGCGATGTCTGTGGTGAGATCCCGGAAGTCGATATGGACGATGTCGAGTTTCTTGAAGAAAGTGAGCGCGCCGCAAAACGACGCGCCGATAAAGATGATACTTCAGCCTCGGGTAAACAAGACTCTTAACTTTTTAAATTAAAGCGCTCGATCAAGGAGTAAAGCTGCTGACTGGTGTTTTGCAGCTCGTTGCTTGAGCGTTGAGTTTGCTCTGCTGTTTGTTGGGTATGACGTGCAGTGTCCGCAATTTCAGTAATTTGCTCGCTGATATGCTCCGCAACGCCGCTTTGCTCTTCAACAGCGGACGCCATTTGCGTCGACATATCTGAAATGTCCTGAATAGCCACTGATATCTCACCCAGAGCAGTGTCTGCCAGACGAACTTTCTCAACACCTTCTGATGCCGCCTCTTCACCTTGTTTTGAAACCTCGACGGCATTACGTGCGCGCTCTCGCAACTGTTGAATGACTTTGTGAATACCCTCAGTAGACTGGGTTGTTCTTGAAGCCAGTGAGCGAACCTCATCTGCGACAACTGAGAAACCACGGCCATGCTCGCCGGCACGAGCCGCTTCAATGGCAGCATTCAGGGCTAACAGGTTGGTTTGGTCGGCAATGGAGGATATTAAATCGGCAGCCTCGCCAATAGCCCCGGTCGATTCATCCAGCTCTTTAACGGTTGCGGCTATCTGCCGAACGGCATCGTGAAGCTGGACGATAACCTCGCTTGCTTCTCTTGCCAGCCCTACGCTTTCATCCACATTGGTTTTGGCTGACTCAGCCTGTTGCGCATTACGTTCAACGGTATCTGCCACTTCCTGAATGGCGGACGCCATCTCATTCATAGCCGTCGCCGTCTGTTCAGTCGCAGCCGTTTGTTTATCGACATATTGTTTACTAAGCTGAGCTTGATCGTAAGTATCGTTGGTCACTTTTAACAGGCTTCCAACCGCGTCCTTCATGCGGCTAAGTGCGGTACGGTTACGGGCGCCCTCGCTGATAAGCTGCATAGCGAGCCTGGCTTCGCGTCCCTGTTTATCAAAGTAGGTCATGCCAACCAGTTCGGAATCAAAAGCCTCTGGGCGTAACTCCAGTAACCCTTGCAGCATACGGCCAATATAGGTGGCGTAAGCGAACGTGGTAATAGCGGTAGCAGCCAAAGCGATTAACGCGGAGGTAGGTTCACCGAGGAGTGCTATGGCGGCACTGGCAATTACGCCGGGGATAACGACGGGCATTAAATCTTTACAGCCCAGCCAGAGTCGTTTTCCCAGGGGAATGGCATGCTTTCCTGAATTTAACCGCTCATAGATGCGCTGTGCACGCTTTTTACGCTGGTCTGATGCGGCAACACGGACGGACTCAAAGCCAACCGGCTTACCGTTTTCCATAATTGGCGTAACGTAAGCGCTCACCCAGTAATGGTCGCCGTTTTTACAGCGGTTTTTAACCAGACCCATCCAGGGCTTACCGCGCTTGATGGTTTTCCACATATTCTCGAAAACGCTGGCAGGCATGTCAGGATGACGCAAAAGGTTGTGTGGTGAGTCAATTAACTCATCACGTGTGTAACCACTGACATTAACGAAATCTTCGTTGCAGTGCTTTATGACCCCTTTAAGGTCAGTCGAAGAGATCAGTCGATAGTGGTCTGGAAAGCGGTTTTCCTTTCCTGTAACCGGACCATTATTTTTCATAAGCGCCTTTAGGAAGTTTGATTTACATCAATATAGTAAGGTTATCGTATTTTGGCAGGAAAAGTTTAACGGTTTAGGCTTTTGGCCATAAAAAAACGCCGCTAAGAGCGACGTTTTTGAAATTCTTTGTGTAAACGTTCGGCACCCGAAAGGGTACTGAAGGTTCCTTACATAGGAACTACGTTTTCAGCTTGTGGACCTTTAGGGCCTTGAGCTACGGTGAAAGAAACTTGCTGGCCTTCTGCCAGAGTTTTGAAACCGTCAGACTGAATAGCGCTGAAATGTACGAAAACGTCTGCGCCGTTTTCTTGTTCGATGAAACCGAAGCCTTTAGCTTCGTTAAAGAATTTTACTTTACCAGTAGTAGTAGACATGCTGATATTCCTCGTAGTGCATGTTGAAATCAATGTATTGCTAAAAAAAACTTGGTATTACTTGGACTTACAAAACGAGGTACAGCAAAAAGGACTTCGTAAAAAATCTCAAATCAATAGCCGAAATTTTCTCAGCGGTTTCGAGTATACGCTTAATATAGCCCGAGTCAACAACAGGTTGCGTTATTTTAACCAATTGCGGCTTATATGGCGGAAGGTATCGCCGCCCGCTTTTTCAAGCCACTCAAATGCGGCCATTTCAGAAGTGATAATTTCTACACCAGCGGTTCGCATACGTTCAATGGCGCTGTCTTTATCGGTGGGGCGACGGGAACCAACAGTATCGGCCGGTAGAAACACTTGATAACCGGATTCCTGAAGCTCTATTGCGGTTTGCAGAACGCACACATGGGTCTCCATACCCATAATAACCACATGTTTTTTATTGTACTCCGACAGAACATCGCGGAAGGTATCGTCACGCAGTGCACTGAAATGTGTCTTCTCGACAACGCGGGCGGCCTCAATAATCTCTTGCAGACTGTCAACGGTATAGCCTAAACCTTTAGGGTATTGTTCGGTAATAAGAATAGGCAAGTCCAACTGCATAGCAATTTCACCCAGCCAACGCATTCGCGAGGTGACAACGTCTCGTTGATGAATTGCAGGCAACAGTCGCTCCTGAGCATCGACAATGAGTAATAGAGAATCTTTAGCGCTAAGCAGCATTGTTCATTCCTGTTGGTAGAAAGTCGGTTCACATACTAACCTTAGCCCATTAATCTATCTATCAGCAAAAAGTCTTAATTTGGTCAATAATCACCCATGAAATTTGCAGTTAAGGCGGCCAATGGCTACAATCCTCGCCTTTCCAAATGCAGATGCACATCCAAAACAGTAAATAAAAGGTGACACCATGGCTCCGGTATTGATTCTAATGGGTTCCCAGTCCGATTGGCCGGTAATGCAAAAAGCAGCAGAAATGCTGGAATCGCTGAACGTAAAGTGGCAGGCGAAGGTCGTTTCTGCGCATCGTACGCCGGACTTACTTAAGTCGACGATGGAACAAGCCGAGCAAGACGGAGTGCCTGTGGTTATTGCCGGCGCCGGCGGCGCTGCTCACTTACCGGGTATGCTGGCGGCTTATACGGCTATTCCTGTGTTTGGTGTGCCGGTTCCAAGCAAGCAATTAAAAGGTTTAGACAGTTTATTGTCTATTGTGCAAATGCCTAAAGGTGTGGCTGTTGGTACTCTGGCGATTGGTGATGCCGGTGCGGCCAATGCGGGCTTGTTGGCTGCTCAGGTTATTGGCAGCTTTGACAGCGAAGTGCGTAAACGCGTACATGAATTCCGCAAAGCGCAGAAAGAGAAAGTGATGGCGAACTCAGATTTGGAGCTGCCAAAATGAAAATTTTGATCCTTGGCAACGGGCAGTTAGGTCAAATGCTGGGTAAAGCCGTTATTCAGCAGGGGCATGAATGTGTCTTATACAGTGACCGACTGGATAAGGTGATGGCTCTAGGTAGCCAACAACCTTTGGCAATGACGTTAGCCGAGGCGAATGACTGGGCGGATGTAACCACCTGGGAGCACGAGCATTTAGGCGAAGAGCTGGTTGCTAAAACGGCCGATAAGTTCTTATTAAAAGCAGAGCGTTTCAACGGCTTAGTTGATCGTCGTACGCAAAAAGCGCTTTGTGATGAACTCGATATTCCCACTTCCGCCTGGAAAGCCTATGAGAATGTGGCTGAACTGACGGCCATTTTAGAAAGCTGTGACCATGCGGTTGTCATTAAGTCGGCGAAAGGCGGCTACGACGGCAAGGGCCAGTGGCGCTGGAAGCCGGGTGATGACATCGCCGCTGTCGCTGAAGAGGCAGGGCAACGCCCGGGTATTGTTGAAGACATGATTAACTTTACCGACGAGGTTTCTGTTGTGGGAGCTCGCTCACACAAGGGAGAGCAGCGCTGTTTCCCGCTGACATTAAACGTCCATACTCAGGGTATTCTGTCTTACAGTCTGGCTGGCGCAGAGCATTTTTCTAAAGCGCTTGAAGCTTTAGCCAAAGAGCATCATAAGAAGCTGACCGACGCGCTGGATTACGTGGGCGTATTAGCTATTGAGTTCTTTGTCGTTGGTGAAGGCGAAAACCAACATTTGCTGGTGAACGAAGTGGCTCCGCGGGTTCACAACTCAGGGCACTGGACGATGAGTGGCGCTAATTGTGACCAGTTCAACCTGCACATTCGCGCCATTACCGGTTTACCGCTGCCCGACTTACTGATAGCCCCCACCTTAATGGTGAACGTGATTGGCGTTGCGGGTATTCCGGAAGCTTTATGGGAAGCTGCGGCCGCTGAATGTCATTGGTATGGCAAGGATGCGCGACCCGGTCGTAAAGTGGGTCATGTGAATATTATGATTGATTCGTTTGAGCGGGGCGAGAATTTAGCCTCTACCTGGGCGGATAAACTGCAACTGTTAGCGAGTTAATACCTGCTTAGATGAGCGGTTAAAACCGCTCATCCAGCCATTTCTGCATATCCTGAACCTGCTCTAAGCACAGCGAGTGCGGCATTGGGTAGGTTTGATTCGTCACTGAAAACCCTTTCTCTTTCAAAATTGCACAGGCTTTCTGGCCAAGAACTTCCGGAACCACAGGGTCCTGAGTACCGTGCTGAACCAAAATGGGCAGTTGTGCATTGGCTTCATTAACCTGAATATCGTCGGCTGTAGCAAAGTACGTAGAATGCGCCATTAAACCCGCCAGCGGTTTCGGGTAGGTCAAAGCAGCTTCATAACCCACGGCGCCGCCCTGTGAGAACCCGGCAATAATAATGCGTTTACTGTCGATGCCGTGAGCAATTTGCTCATCTATCATGGCGTGCACTTTAGCCGCTGATTTGCGTAGCTGTTTGCTGTCTATCTGGCGGTCGATGCTCATGTCGGTAATGTCGTACCAGGCTGGCATTACCATACCCTGGTTTATGGTGACCGGCATTTGCGGTGCGTGAGGAAACAAAAAGCGAACCTGCGCGTTGGCAAATTTCAGGTGCTCGGTCATAGGGACAAAGTCATTGCCCGAGGCTCCCAGGCCATGCAACCAAATGATAACGGCGTCGGCTGTGCCTGCCGGCTCGTGTTTTATGACTTCCAGAGAGATTACTGCTTTCCTATTTCTGCGGCAGGGTAAGAACCCAGCCAGTGAATGTTGTTCATAGCGGCCAATTCTTCAAGAGCCGAAGCGACACCCGGTTCGCTGCGGTGGCCATCAAAGTCGATAAAGAAATGATAGTCACCAAACTGACTACCCGCCGGCCGCGACACTATGGAGGTTAAGTTAATTTGCTGCTTTGCAAACACCTGCAAGCTGTCAACCAGCAAGCCGGGATGGTCGTTGTCATCAATGAGCAGCAAGCTGCTTTTCCAGTGCTCATCCTTTCTGTATTCCGGCTCTTCAGACGCTGCGGATAATACCACGAAGCGTGTTTCGTTGCGTGGGTTGTCAGCGATATTGTTACTCAATATCTGCAACGTCTCCGGGCAACTAATGTGTTGGGGAACTATGGCTGCAGACGCCTCTTCAGCCGCCAGCAGAGCTTGAAGCGACGCGGCGTTGCTGGCCGTATGAATAATGGGCAGCCCGAGCTTGTGTAAGTACGAATTACATTGTCCTGCTGCGACAAACTGTGCCCATATCTGGGTAGGCTTCGTACTATTACTGAGACATTGGAAGCCAACAGGAATACGGATTTCCGCCTGAATGCGTAAGGGCCTTTGCACCAAGTAGTCGACGACCGGAGAGACGAAGCCTTCGGTCAAATTTTCAATAGGAACAACGGCAGCGTCGCACTCTCGTCCAACCGACGCCAGGCAGCTGACCAGGTTATCCAGTAATTGGATGTCGTGATCTTGTTCAGGCTGGAAAAGCCCTGCGGCAACCTCCGAAAAGGTGCCGGCAGGGCCTAAAGTGGCTAGCTTCATTTCTTATATTGCTCGAACCAGGCCAGTGCATGCTCAATTTTGGCAATCATGTTGGAAGGACGAGCTGTAACGCCATGAAAAGCGCCCGGAACACGAACCATAGCTGTATCTACTTTTTGCAGCTTTAATGCCTGGTAGAACTGCTCGGTCTCCGATATCGGCGTACGACGATCCTTCTCGCCGGTAAACAGCATGACTGGTGTTTCAACGTCACCGACCATAGACAGTGGCGAGCGCTGCCAGTAGTGCTCTAGCTCTTCCCATGGCATACCCGGGAATTGGTTGGTAATTTGACCAATTGAGCTGTCAGCCGTCAGTACTTTGCTGACCCAGTTAATCACCGGGTTAGTGGCTGCGGCGGCGTTGAAGCGGTTGGTCAGCCCGACTGCGTAGGCTGTGGCGATGCCACCTGCAGAACCGCCGGCAATAAACAGGTTGTCTGAGTCGGCAATGCCTTTATCAATGAGTAAATCAATGCCAGTCATGTGATCAGCAAAGTCATAAGGTGACGAGTAGTTGCCGTCCAGCAGCATGGCAAAC
>NZ_DFTS01000027.1:28338-28510 GCF_002383015.1 Idiomarina sp. UBA4206 | reverse complement strand
TACCGTATGAAGTACTGCCGCGATGGTTTACATAAAGCACCACATAGCCTTCGGCTGCATAGCGCTGGTGTTCTGCGGCAAAATGCGGACCGTAAGACAGGTGAGGACCGCCATGTATTTCTAATAGTAACGGGTACTCTTTGTTTTCATCGTAGTTTGGCGGAGTAATGTA
>NZ_DFTS01000027.1:25208-28242 GCF_002383015.1 Idiomarina sp. UBA4206 | reverse complement strand
ATAGCGCGACTCATAGCGAATTTCGTGAACTTCACCCAACTCACGGTGACCAAGCAGGTCTTCATTAAGCTGAGTAAACTGAACCGCTTCGCCATCTTGTGGCTGATAACCGACATCGGCGGGGCGATATTCGGACCCCTTGGTGTAGGCAATGGCGCCAGTTTTTGAGGCAGTAAACGAGCCCATGGTATAAGGGCGGCTGACATAAACACCGGAAACGTTATCCACTCGGTTTGTCAGTTCATTGTTCAATGTGACATCAGCAACAACGGTTTTGCCCTGGTCGGCTTATGAAACCGCCAGTGATTCATTGCCCGTCCACTGTGGCGAGCTGAAAGAACGGTCAAAGTCAGCTTGAAGTTCTGTCTCTGAGCGTTCGCTCCAGTCCATGACCCACAATTGTGACTTATGGTAAGGCACCGGCTCGTTAGAGCTGTGTAAGTAAGCCAGACGCTCGCCGTCAGGAGAGAACTGCGGCGACGACTCGCGGCCGGGCTTGTCAGTGACCTGCGCCACTTCTTTTGAGCTCAGGCTGACGCTGTAAAGGTCGCTTTCATTCACCTGGTAAGCCCAGTCTTCCGAGCGGTTGCCGGAAAATACGATATGGCTGTCGCCTTCTGTCCAGGCCAGTGGGCCGCCATGTCGGTAAGGGCCATCGGTCAGCTGGCGTGCACTGCCACCCTCAGCCGGAACCACGAAGAGTTGTGTGTGCGCCGGTTCCAGAACACCTTTACCGTCGCGCTGATAATAAGCTTCTTCAACAATAATAGGCGATTTGGACCACTTCGCGCCTTTGGGTTTAGCTGGCTTTTTTACGCTTTTAGCAAAGGGCGTAGGTTCAGATTTAACCGACATGGTAAATGCCAGTTGAGTATCGTCGTTAGACCAACTAATGCTGCCCGGGCTCTCGCTTACGTGAGTGACTTTAGCGGTGCGCTGTTCTTTAATCCAGTGCACATGAATTTGGTTCTTTTCCGAGCGATTAGACGCAAAGGCAAGACGAGTGCCGTCGTTTGACCAGGCCAGACTGCCGTAGTTGTATTTATCATCAAAAATCGGTAAATGTTGACCGGTTTCGGTATCAATCAGCCATAATGATCGACGAGTATTGTCTTTCATATCATCGAAGCTGTTGCGTATGTACGCAATGTATTTACCGTCAGGAGAGATACTGACTTGGTTGGCGTACTCGAGCTGGAAAATGTCTTCAGCCTTGAATGTATCGTCTGATAACGCTGGAGCGGAAGTAAAAAGTAGCATTAAGCTACCGGCAATGACGGATTGTTTTAACCACATTGTTGTTCTCCTTTTAAGTATAGCTTTACGTTACTGAAGCTGACGAGGTGATGCAAAGAGTTCCGTTCAAGTTGGCAGAAAATACGGTAAACTGAAAACCTTTTCCGAATGTTGTCAAAAAATTTAGAAGGAAAGCCCATGCACTACCGCCAAACTCGCGCAGAAATATCGCCCGCTGCAATAGCGCATAACGCTAAGTGGGTGCGTAAGACGATGGCTGGCGGGAAATTGCTAGGAGTTGTTAAAGCCGATGGCTACGGGAATGGTGTTGAGCCCGCAGTAAAGGCGCTAGAACCGCATGTGGACGGCATGGCTGCTGGGTTCATGGAAGAAGCGCTAGCCGTTCGGGAATGCGGATACAAAGGGCCGTTGGTTATTTTAGAGGGCTGCTTTTCCTCGTCTGAACTTAGGGTTTGTGCAGAAAACAACTTAAGCCCGGTGGTGCATTGCGAGCAGCAATTACTAGACATAGAGGCGGGAGCTTTAAGTAAACCATTAGGTGTGTGGTTAAAGGTCGATACCGGCATGCACCGCTTGGGCTGGTCTGAAGAGCAAGCCCTGCAAGCATTGCAGCGCTTAAATGCCAGTAACAATGTGGCTGGCGTAACGCTCATGTCACACTTGGCTAACGCTGATGCGAACCATCGCCTGAATGCAGAGCAAAAACAACAGTTCTGTCAGTTATCGGAAGCGCTCAATGGCTATCAGGCGCGCAGCTTCCATAATTCGGCAGGCTTACTGAACCCTGATACAAAGTGGTCACTTCAGGAAAATGACTGGGCCCGTGCAGGTTTATTGCTTTACGGCGTAAACCCCTCGAATGTGACCGAAGTACAGTCGGCGCTAAAACCCTCGATGCGGCTGGTCGCCCCGGTCATTGCATTGCATCAGCTGGAAAAGGGTGAGTCGGTCGGCTATGGCAGCGCCTGGAGTGCTGAGCGACCAACGGTCATTGCAACGGTGGCTATGGGCTATGCGGACGGTTATCCGCGACAGGCGAAAAATGGCACACCAGCAATGATCCGAGGCAAACGTGTCACTTTAGCCGGGCGAGTCTCTATGGACATGTTGACGATAGATGTCACGGGCATTGAGGGTGTGCAGTTGGGTGACGATGTTGAGCTGTGGGGGCCGAACGTTGATGTGCGACAGGTTGCGGCCTGCGCAGATACTATTTCCTGGCATTTACTGACCGGCGTCAGCGGACGTGTTCCGCGGGTCGTTGTTTAAAAGACTCAACTTCTGAGTATTAGCCATACAAATTAGCCATACAAAAAGTATGGCAATTATTAGTATTTATCCTACAAGCTTTACATCTTTGACCCTGATCTTTGTCAACAAAGGCGTATACTTAAGACAAACCTCAGTTAAGGGTGTTTGCTATGTTCGAAAGTTTCGATGCATTGTTTCTGGCGCGCTTTCAGTTCGCTTTTACGATAGCGTTCCACATTATTTTTCCTGCGTTCACCATCGGTGTGGCCAGCTACCTGGCGGTACTGGAAGGCCTTTTCTTAAAAACACGAAATCCGGTTTATCAGAAACTATTCCGTTACTGGGTCAAAATATTCGCCGTTGCTTTTGGTATGGGCGTGGTCTCAGGCATTGTGATGAGTTACCAGTTTGGTACTAACTGGTCGGTATTCTCGGACAAAGCAGGGCCGGTTATCGGACCGTTAATGGGTTACGAAGTACTGACTGCGTTCTTCCTTGAAGCCGGGTTCTTGGGTGTCATGCTGTT
>NZ_DFTS01000027.1:21742-25124 GCF_002383015.1 Idiomarina sp. UBA4206 | reverse complement strand
CGGCATGAACAAAGTGGGTGAAAAGCTGCATTTCTTTGCTACCTTGATGGTTGCAGTCGGTACCGCCATCTCCGCTTTCTGGATACTGTCAGTAAACAGCTGGATGCAGACCCCGGCAGGCTATGCCATGAATGACGTTGGTCAATTTGTGGTGACCGATTGGTTTGAAGTGGTATTTAACCCTTCTTTTCCATATCGGCTGGCGCATATGTTGTTAGCGGCTTACCTGACAGTGGCTTTTGTGGTGGGTGCAGTCGGTGCCTGGCATTTGCTAAAAGACAAAACCAACGCTGCCGCACGCAAAATGTTCTCCATGGCCATGTGGATGGCGTTAATTGTTGCGCCATTGCAGGTGCTGGTCGGCGACTTCCATGGGTTGAATACTCAGGAATATCAACCTGCAAAAGTAGCTGCAATGGAAGGGCACTTTGACACCGAAGCCCGGGCGCCACTGTATTTATTCGGATTGCCCAACGAAGAAACGGCGGAAGTGGACTACGCCTTGAAGGTGCCGGGGCTTGCCAGTCTTATTCTGAAGCATGACATTAATGCCGAAGTGACCGGGCTGGATCAGTTTCCGCGCGAAGACTGGCCACCAGTGGCAACCGTATTTTGGTCATTCCGAATCATGGTCGGAATAGGGCTATTGATGGTACTGGCGGGGTTATGGTCCGGTTTACAACGGTTACGAGGCAAGCTTTATGACAACAGTCTGCTACTGCGCTTTAGTTTGTTTATGGGCCCCATGGGTTTTGTTGCTGTAATTGCTGGCTGGATAGTCACCGAAGTGGGGCGTCAGCCCTGGGTTGTTCAGGGCTTGCTACGAACCGCCGATGCGGCGTCTCCTATTGATAAAGCCGGTGTCGCAGGCAGCCTGATAGCCTTTATTGTGGTTTACTTCCTCGTTTTTGGTGCCGGTACGTTCTATATTCTGCGCAAAATGGCAGCGGATCCTGCAAAAGTGACGATTCCCGAGTATGCCAAACATAAGCCGACAATGGCGGCTGAGCGCATTTACGATGAGGAGGCCTAAGCTATGGATTACGCACTGATTTGGGCAATATTAATTTCGGTCGCCGTATTTGCTTATGTTGCGCTGGACGGCTTTGACCTGGGAATTGCACTGCTTTTCCCCTGGTTTAAAAAGGAAGAAGATCGCGACGTAATGATGAACACCGTGGCGCCAGTCTGGGATGGAAATGAGACCTGGCTGGTACTAGGCGGTGGTGGTTTGCTGGCGGTGTTCCCGCTGGCCTATTCGGTGCTCATGCCGGCACTTTATATGCCGGTTATTGCTATGCTGCTGGGGCTGATTTTCCGCGGCGTGGCTTTTGAGTATCGTTTTAAAACCAAACGAGCAAAAGGTATCTGGGACTTATCCTTTATTGTTGGTTCGCTGATAGCGGCTTTGAGTCAGGGCATTATGCTGGGCGCAATGCTACAGGGTATTCAGGTAACAGACCGAGCCTATTCCGGAGGCTGGTTTGACTGGTTAACCCCGTTTAGCTTTTTCTGCGGTGTTGCTGTGGTTATTGGTTATATGATGCTGGGTGCCACCTGGCTGGTGATGAAAACAAACGGTGACTTGCAACGCCAAAGCTATAGGGCGGGCTGGTACAGCGCTCTTCTATTGGTAGCCTGCATTGCTTTTGTGAGTCTTTATTTGCCATATGTAGACCCATTTATTGCGGAACGTTGGTTTACTTATCCGGCCTCGGTTGGCTTGTGGGTGCTACCAATTCTGCTGGTAGGCATTACGCTTGGGTTACTGCGCTCGCTGCATAAAAAGCAGGAAGGCAGACCCTATTTGTGGGGCCTGGGACTGTTTCTTTTGTCTTTTGCCGGGTTTGCGGTCAGTATTTTCCCTTACCTGGTTCCGCGCAGCATTACCTTGTGGCAGGCAGCTGCGCCAGATAATAGCCTGAAGTTTTTACTTATTGGTGCTGTGGTACTTCTGCCTATTATCTTTCCTTACACCGGTTATACCTACTGGGTGTTCCGCGGCAAGGTGGATTCAGACAGTGGATATCACGACTGATGAAGCCTGTATTTAAAAAATGGTTGTGGTTTGTCGGACTGTGGTGTCTGGGTGTGCTGGCTGTCACTTTAGTTGGCGGCCTTATCCGCTGGGCTTTATTGTAAGCTTGCGCTAGGCTAAAGGCAGATTTTACGCCGGAGGCAACCAACATGAAATTGACTCACCTTCTGGCCGCAGCAGTTGCGGCCTTATTTTTATCGGCTTGTAACAACGCCGAAGAACCTCAGAGTAATGAGACTCGCAGCGCGGACTACGTCATTAAGAATGTCACCCTTGTTGACTGGCTTAAAGGCGAGCCCAATGTCATCGACCAACAAACACTGGTGGTGAGTGACGGCTACATCAGTGGCGTATTTTCCGATGCTGAAGCCCCGGCTTTTGATGACAACACGCAAATAATTGATGCCCAAGGGCAATACGTTTTACCGGGCATGGCAGAAATGCACGGTCATGTGCCGCCGGCAACAGACTTTGGTGACTTCCCTAAACGCTACGCTGACGACATGTTGTTTTTGTACATTGCCAATGGCGTAACAACGGTGCGTGGCATGCTGGGCTATCCGCACCAGCTGCAGCTGAAATCAGACATTGAATCGGGTAAGCGCCTGGGTCCAACGTTATATTTGGCCGGGCCCAGCTTCAGTGGCAATACCATAGAGTCGGTTGAACAGGTTACGGAGCGGGTTATTGCACAACGCGATGAAGGGTGGGATTTACTCAAAGTGCATCCGGGGTTAACCCCTGAAGAATATGAGGCCATGGCAAGCACGGCTCGACAGGCGGACATGGACTTTGCCGGACATGTGCCGGCAGAAGTCGGATTAAAACGAGCCATGGAAGCAGGCCAGAGAACCATTGATCACCTGGACGGTTACCTGGCTTACGTTGATGCCATGAACAGAGAAATAACGCAGGACGAACTTGATTTGCTGGTGGCTATGACACTGGAGCACGACGTTGCGGTAGTCCCCACCCAGGCCTTATGGAAAACCCTGATCGGTGCGGCTGATCCCGACAAACTGAAAGACTACCCGGAAATTCAGTTGGTACCAACGGCTGTTCGGGAAGGCTGGCTAAACTACTACAATAACCCCAGCAGCTACTTCAATCAGGAACAAGCACAAGTGCAGCAGGAAAATCGTCAAAAGCTATTACACGCTCTGCACGAAGGCGGCGCGGAAATTATTTTTGGAACCGACGCGCCACAGTTGTTCAGTGTTCCGGGTTATTCGGTACACCACGAAATACGTCTGATGTCAGAAGCGGGTATACCTATGGCTGATATTCTGCGTTCCGCCACGGTAGCGGCAGGAGACTACTTTTCTGAGCAGGACACCTTTGGGC
>NZ_DFTS01000027.1:18724-21603 GCF_002383015.1 Idiomarina sp. UBA4206 | reverse complement strand
ACCTTTGGGCGAGTTGCTGCCGGGCATCGTGCTGACTTTATTCTGTTAAAGGATAACCCTTTGGAGAATCCAGACACCTTGCGTGAGAACCTGGGGGTTATGGTGCGTGGGCAATGGCTTAGCCGTGAAGCTATTGATAAGAAAGTTGAGGAAATTCGCGCTGCTTATGCGCAGTAGCCAGAGATAAAGGCACCCATTGGCGGGTGCCTTTAATGAGAAGCATGGCGTTGCTTATTGTTCTAACTGATGAACCCATTCGGTTAACAAGCGCACTCCAAAGCCGGTTGGCCCAGCCGGGTGAATACCGGTATCTGAACTGACCATCGCGTCAGCGGCCATATCGATATGGATCCAAGGCGTATCACCGGCAAAGTGCTTAAGAAACGCTGCACCGGCCTGTGTGCCCGGAGAGCCAATGTTACGAATATCGGCCAGCGGACTGTCGATAATACCGTCATAGCCTTCTAATGGCAGTTCCCAGACTTTTTCACCTGTTACATTGCCAGCCTCAATAATGGCTGAGCGTAAGTCGTCTTCGGAGGCAAATAAAGCAGCGTAGCCCGTGCCCAATGCACCAACTTTCGAACCGGTTAAGGTCGCAATATTGGCAATGGCACGAGGTTTGAACTTGTCGTTGGCATACCAGTTACCATCGCCAAGAATCAGTCGGCCTTCTGCGTCAGTGTTAGCAATTTCTACCAAAGTACCGTCACCGGCTTTAACCACGTCCCCGGGCAGAGTTGCTGAACCAGAAATAAGGTTGTGCGACAGAGGTGCTACAGCAACCACATTGACCGGTGCTTCTTGTGCCGCCAGCGCCATAACCGCGCCAATAACGGCTCCAGCGCCGGCTTTGTCGGTTTGCATACGCAGAATAGAAGAAGAGCTGGTTTTTAAGTTATAGCCACCGGTGTCAAAGGTATTGCCTTTACCGACCAATGCGATTGGGTCGGCGTTACTGCCTTTATAGTGCGCGGCCAGCAGGTAAGAGCCGTGTTGGCTGCCCTGGCTAACGCTGTGAAGCAGGCCCATGCCCATTTCTTTAACTTGCTCAGGCGTGACGATAGTCAGCTCAATGTTTAAGTCTTTCATGGCTTCCTGAGCTAACTTCACAATGGCTTCAGGGTATCCGTCGCTGCCGGGCAGGGCGGTAATGTCGCGGGCGACAAACACGCCTTCAGCAATGGCGCGCGAGGCCAGATATTTTTTCTCTGCCATGTCAGGGCTTTTCACTAACCAATGGTAAGCCGTTTGCGGCCGCTCTTTTGGCTCGGACTGATAACGGTCAAAGCGATAGTTGCGCAAGTCGATACCATGAGCAATGTGCGAACTCAGTTCGGCGGCAATACCCGGGTTGCTAATTAGGCGTGTGTCGAAAACAACATTTTCGAGCTCAGGCTTTAAAGCGGCAGCAATAGACGCACCTAACTTCTCCGCTTCAAACCGGGAAAGTTCAGCCGGGTTACCTACGCCCGCCAGAAGCAGGTGATTGGCTTTGGTGCCCTCAGGGGCAATCACTGTTGTTAACTGTGAGGCTTCGCCTTTAAATTCCTCAATCTCTGCAGCACGACTAACGGCATTTACATCAGAGCCTGACCATTCTGGAAGCTCAACTTCAGCACCTTCTGGCACAAAAATAACGCGAGTTTTGGTGTTTTTGTTTTCATCAGAAAAGCTCGTGGACGTGTCCAGGTAGTCACTTGCCAACGCCGGCAGCGACAAAACCGAAGAAACAGCCAGAGCACTCATGACCTGTTTTAACGACATAGTGTTTTCCTTGAATTAGGTTTTCTTGAGTTGTCTGCGTTTAATATAAAACCATAACCCACTGACAGGCAAAGCGATTAAGGCCAAACCCGATAAAAGCACGATGAACAAATAAAAAGCTCCGCCAACCGAGGCTACGTGAGTCGGGTAAATCATATTCGAAACTCGATTACCGAGAGCGGTTTCTCGCTCATCAATAACCTGACTCACCGCTCCGGTTTCAGAGAACTCAATATAGTTGCGGCCGTTCGGGTGCCATTCGTTTGCGTGCTTAGCTCTAATTCGTGGGTCTTCCAGATAAAGCAAACGAGCCTCCGCCGTTGGGAGAGCTTGTTTTGCCAGCTCTAGCCGTTGTTGCCAGTTATCAGCAGTTATAGAAGGCTGTACAGGCGTTTCAATTGACTGAGTGAACGGGAGTAGGAAAATTAGCACTGATTTTACCGGAGCGGCGTACATGATTGCGGTACCGGTGATTAGCACGATAGCGATAGGAAGGAAAAGTACAGCACCAATGAACCGATGCAATTGCCATAAAGTTTGGCTACCGCGCTTAGTGAATGGATTAAAGAACCGTACAGACAAAGCGCGCCGCAAACTGCCTCTACGTGGCCACCAGCGGGTTAAGCCTGTGCCGATAAGAACTAAGCTTAAGAGGCCGAGAATTCCCAGAATGTCCTTACCCAGGTCGTTGAGTGCCAAGTGATGGTGCAGCTCAACAAGCCAGCTGATGAGATCTCCTAGATATTCTCGCTCAAGCAGCAGATTGCCGCTGGCGTCATAGTAAAAGTGTGTTTTGTCCGCATTAACCACCTCAAGCCAGGGGCGGTCAGCGGTGGGCATGAGGGCGTAGCCGTTGTCGAACTGGTCTAAAGCGGCGGCAGCGTCTGTCGTTTCAACGGGCTGTGCTAAATTGAGTTGTGGATAAAAAAGCTGCAGCAGGTCATTTTTGTAGAGTAGCAGCGAACCACTTACTGCCATCAATAAAAGCCAAAGGCTGAGCGTTAAGCCCAGCCATCGGTGCCATTGCGTTAATGTCGGCAGCTTGCGCTTAAGCGACATGGCTTACCATTGGTAATTCCAGGTAAAGCTAATGGTGCGTCCGCGACCCGTGA
>NZ_DFTS01000027.1:14767-18662 GCF_002383015.1 Idiomarina sp. UBA4206 | reverse complement strand
ATGGTGCGTCCGCGACCCGTGAAGTTACGGTTATCTCCGCCGACCGTTTGCGCGTAATAGGTGAAGTAGTATTTATTGAATAAGTTCTCAATACCCAGCGAGAACTGACCCATATCACGAGTCTCAACCAATAAGGTGGCATCAACGGTGTTGTAGCCGTCGAAGTTGTTGATGGCGTCTTCACCGCTGTAAATGTCGCGGTCGAACAGCTTATTCCATTGTACCCGGCTGCTTATCATGCCTGTCCACTGCTGTGACCAGAACAGGTTGGCGCGCTTCGGTGCAATGTTACGGCCGCCTAGCTTAGTATCGACCGAACCATCATCATTGCTGTCATACTCGCCGTTGGTGTCAGCGTAGTTAAGACCTAGAGCGGTGTCATTGGATAGCGCATACTCGGCGCTGAACTCAATACCATCAATTTCAGTTTTTTCACGCTGCACACTGTAAAAACCATCGGCGTCGGCTTGTAGACGAGCGCCCAAGTCAGAGCTTGAGCGGAAGTAGCTCAGTGAGGCGTTCCATGCATTCCCTTGATACTCAATACCCACTTCTTCGTTGTCAGCGATAACCGGTTGTAGATCCAGGAAGCTGCTAACGCTTAAGTCAGGTGTTGAAATCCCGCGCAACACACGGCCAACGTCGGGCATACTGAAGCCTTCAGAATAACTTGCGAAGACACGCCATTCGCCGTTCAGAGCATAAACAGCGCCCAAATTACCCAGTAACTCGTTAAAGCTTGGTTCACCGCCTTCAACGAAGACAGACCCGTAAGATGCCAAAGTAGTGAAGTCATCGGCTTTTAATTTTCCGTATTCATAGCGTAAGCCGCCGCTTAAAGTCAGACCGTTTGCTTGATAGCGCAGTTGCGCATATGGTGCCCAGTTTTCGAATTCCGTTGCCGGTACCCATTTACGACCTGTTTGAGCCAGCTCCTGGAAAGTTTCGTCGGATAAAAAATCCAGCCCGGCGCTAACGGATACAGGCGATTGCTGAATGTTGTTCCAGTTTAGCGTTAAGCGCGAACCATATTTACGAGAGTCATTGCGTGACTGGTCAAAAATTTCGTCGCCGTATGCAGGATCCTGAAACGTTGCATAGGTACCGCCACCGTAAAGTGCGGAAAAGTCCTGGAAGAACAGCTGCCAGTTTACGTCGGCCATTAAAAAGTCGCTGTTGCTGTAAGTTAGACTTGAAGTGGTGACTTCGTTTTCAGGGGCATCGCCAGGATACTGACCTTTGAGTGATAAGGTCGGTACATTCGCCGAGCGATCGCCGTTTACTGAGTAATAGTCGCCGTTACCAGCCATATCAAAGCGGTTGAGCATAAACTCAAGACGTTGTTCGCTATCAATGTCATAGCCGACTTTTGTGAATAAGTCGTAGCTTTTTGAATCCATGGTGTCGCCTTGTGCAACGTCAACACCAATGAGCTGACCTTTGCCATCAACGTACATGCCGGTGTCACGGTACTGAGCACCGAAAACAATGTCCCATTTGCCGCTGCCATGGCGCAGAAGGTATCCGGCTTGGTAGCTTAAGCCTTCTGAAACTTCAGAATCCGGCGCGCTAAAGCCAGCGTTAACCTCGTGGCTGGTTCCTTCTTCGGCTTTTTTTGTGACGATGTTGATGATACCACCGCTAGCGCCCATACCCTGGATAGCGCTGGCGCCGTGAATCACCTCTACACGCTCAATCATGAAAGGATCGATGGTGTAGGCGGCACGCGAACCGTTACGCAGCGGGTTGGATTGAGGTACGCCATCAATTAGGTAAAGCGGCTGACGGCCTCTTAAGGTTTCGCCAGAGCTTGTCAGCTTTTGGCGAGACGGGGAATAGGCGGGAATCAGGTTTCCAAGAATATCTGACAAGGACTCGGCCACACTTAATTGCTGGCGCAACTCTTCACCCTCAATAACCGAAACGGTAGCGGGAATAGCGCTTTGTGGAATACTGGTACGGGTTGCTTTAATTTCGATGGTTTCATCCACTTTTGCTTGTTGTGCAAGCGCAGAACCAGAAATTGCGGCGAGGATTGCAAGGGCAAGAGACTTCTTAAACATGAGAATCCTTATCATTTAAATAATTTGGCGCCAATGATAACGATTCGCATTTTGGTGTCAATAAAAACTTAACTCAGTTTCCGCTATAGTTGATATCGGTAAAAACGAAACAGGTTGTGGTAGTCTGAGAGAAAACAAGAAAAAGGTCATACCATCATGAAAACACTATCTAAGATTTTGTGTGTTAGCGCAGCTGCTGGTGCGTTATTGGCTTGCTCTGACAGTGCAAAGGTTGAGCAGAAAGAGGGCGTTTCACTGGAGCAGAAAATTCGTCAAACCGCCGAACAGTCTCTGGATGCTTTTAACATTCCGGGCCTGGCGGTTATTGCCGTAAAAGACGGAGAAGTGATTTTAGCCGAGGGCTTCGGCGTCCGCGATATTGAGTCACAAGAGCCAGTTACTCCAACAACCTTGTTCGGCATAGCTTCTCATACCAAAGCTTTCACTGCTGCGGCTATGGCAACTCTGGTTGAGCAGGGGAAAGTGGACTGGAATGATAAAGTCATTGAGCACTTACCCAGCTTTAAACTGGCGGACCCGTACATTACTCGCGAACTGACCATTCGAGACTTACTGAGTCACCGCTCTGGTCTTGGGCTAGGTGCCGGTGACTTGATGATTTGGCCGAACACCGACAAAACCACCAACGAAGTCATTGCCGGGTTGGCGAATGTGCCCATTGAGCATGGCTTTCGGGAGCGCTTTGACTACAACAACCTAATGTTTGTGACAGCAGGTGAGGTGATAAGCGAAGTGTCGGGTGTGCCGTACCACCAGTACGTTGAGCAAACGTTGTTTGAGCCCATGCAAATGGACGAAAGCACCATTGGCTTTTCTCGCATTGATGCCAGTTACGACAATGTGGCGGTAGGTACTATTGAAATGGATGGCGAATTGCATCGGTTCCCGCTCGACTTTTTAGAGGACTTTTCTGCCGCTGGCGCAACGGCAGCGAGTGTTGATGATATGAGTCGCTGGTTGCTGACTCTGCTGAATGAAGGCGAAACACCGACCGACAAACGTTTATTTAAGGAAGAGTCGCTGCACGATATGTGGCAACTGACCACGCCACTGCCGGTGTCGGCTGATGCGGCAGAGCAAGGCACATACTTTCGTGGCTATGGTCTTGGCTGGTTTGTTAAGGATTACTACGGCGTTAAGCATGTGTCGCACAGTGGCGGTATTCTGGGAATGTTGTCCTTTACTACCGTTATTCCTGAGGAAGAATTTGCCATTACTGTTATGAGTAATCAGCAGGCGTTTGGTGCGTTGACCGCAATAGTGCAAGAGTCTCTGGAAGTAGTTCTGGATGTGCCGGACCAAGACTGGGTGGCGAAGGAAAGTAAGAAATATCACAATTTCATTCAGAAAAAAGCGGATTTTAAAGTAGAAGCCGTTGATGATCCGCAGCCGTCGCTGGCGTTATCGAAATATGCGGGAACCTATAAAGATGCTTGGTACGGCGATGTCGTTATTTCTGAGCAAAATGACAGCCTGCGTATAGACTTTACTCATACCGAGATGCTGAAAGGTTCGCTGGAGCACTACAACGGCAATACCTTTATTGTGCGCTGGGATGAACCCTTGTTAGAAGCCGATGCTTTTATCGAATTCGATGTGAGTCGGAGTAATCAGGTAGAAGCGGCAACCATGGAAGCCGTAGCTGACTTTACCGATTTTAGCTTTGACTTTCATAACCTGAAACTGGACAAGCAATAGCGGCGCAAACTCTGGACATAGCGGGGGCTAATCCCTATAATGCCCTCGCTTTCCAAAGCACGTGCACCCGTAGCTCAGCTGGATAGAGCGCTGCCCTCCGGAGGCAGAGGTCA
>NZ_DFTS01000027.1:14427-14571 GCF_002383015.1 Idiomarina sp. UBA4206 | reverse complement strand
CCGCCCTCCGGAGGCGGAGGTCACAGGTTCGACTCCTGTCGGGCGCGCCATTTCCCTGGCCTGTAGCGATTTTCTTCCTTTCGTATTAGTTTTAAACTCTTCTCTTTGATGTGTTTTCGATGTGACCGTTAGCTGTTGTGGCTG
>NZ_DFTS01000027.1:2646-14318 GCF_002383015.1 Idiomarina sp. UBA4206 | reverse complement strand
GTGACCGTTAGCTGTTGTGGCTGATTTTGGGTGGGATCATGGCTGTGTCCATCCTGTGTCCAGATTGTGGCCGCGGTTGTTGGGCACAAATTCAATAGTGTTAATTTTGACCTCTGCCTTGACCTAGGGTAATTACAATTCATCGTAAAACGGCTTATGTAACTTCGATCTCACAAAAAGAAAAAGTTACGCTAATTAATTGAATGGAGCCTTTTGACTGGTCATAAAGTTATGGTTAGTTTTAGTTGCCCACTATAATTTTACAGCGCTTCCCAAATGTAAGGATTCTGTAAACGTCATTTCAGTCGACCATGCTTTATTGCAGTATAAAATGTTGAGTGTTAAGAGTTTTCCACAACAGGGATCAGCAACGTGAAGCAATTCATCAGCTTGTTACTTTTTATTGTTATTCCGGTATCAGTGCATGCGAAAGACTTAAAACCTAATATTAGCGGAAAATTTGATGTTGGTGGCTTTAGTCTCTACTTAGAGTGTTACGGTACTCAGCAACCTACCGTTGTGCTCGAGTCCGGTTTTGGTGGTTATGGCTCCAATGGCTTATGGAACAAGGTAATTACCGAAGTAAGCCCTGATTCGCAAGTCTGTGTTTACGATAGAGCCGGGCTTGGCAGAAGTGATGCTGGTCCGGTACCTTTTAGTTCAAAGGATGTGGCAGAAAGATTACATGGATTGCTAGCCACTGCTGAAATTAATGAGCCATTCATTTTAGTTAGCCATTCTTATGGCTCATATCACCTGAAAATGTTTAACGCTTTGTACGGTGAATCAGTTTTGGCTGCACTTTTTGTTGATCCCACACCCTTCGGGTTGATGAAGTTTTCCGCTGAAAATTGGCCTGCTCCATCTTCGTCCGATACACAAGAAGTTATCGAATTCCGAAGCAATGATAGAAAGGCATATTTTGATCCCTCAGATAACCCAGAAACAATGGATTTCGAGAAGAGCTATGAAGAAGTAGCATCAGCTAATGATTTTGGTGCGAAGCCGCTTATTGTCATAAAAGCAACGCGTGAAATCGAGCCTTGGGGAGATTGGGCTAGGGATCTACCACCGGAGGTAGAGGAGAGAAACAGAGCGTTCCTAACGGAAAGCGATGAGTTATTTCTGGCTCTATCGGAGAACTCAGAAGTCATAACCGCGGAGACAACTGAGCATAATATCCATTGGCATGAACCAAAGATTGTCATTGAAAATCTAAGAGCTCTAATCAATAAGGTTTCCCGGTGAGTCCATTCAGATCCGAACTAAGGCTTCTTAGTACTCTGGTCTAGAGGCCTTACTTCACTTTTTTGAACCGTCAGCTACGGCCTTATAAAGAATTGAGTCGTCGCTAGTCCGCTAGACATTCCGTAGCCACAGATACTGACTCCCATAGATCAGTCCCTGTTGAATAACTCCGGCATAAGTTTTACTCTTTAAATTCTCAACGGCCTGAATGACTAACCACCCTATGGACAATTCGATACTGCTGACCCCTCTGCAGGTTGTGGACTTATTTAGTCGTTTTGCCGCTGTTGGCGTGCTTTTCAGTTTGCTGCTGAACATCTGTCATCGCGCCGAGTCTAAAGCAGCCTTGAGTTATGGGTTTCTGGTGGTTTGCTGTATCGCCTATCTGCTACTCACCGCACCGATTGCGAATCACCACTACGGCTGGTTGCGCCCACCGCTACTATTACTCACAGATCTCACTCCTCTGGTACTACTCAACCTTTACTGGCTCCATACCAGAAATAAATTAATGCTGTCCGCTGTGCCCCGGTGGGCGCAGTTATCCGTCATTGCTTGGTTGTTATGGATGAGTTACTTTTTCCTGTTTGAGGCAGGACAGGGGATCTATCACGACCTGCATCACGTGTTGGGCTTGTCGATACTGGTATACATTCTTATCGATGCAGTTAAAGATTTTGAAGATGATCTGGTTGAACGGCGCCGGCGGCTTAGACTGATTATGATCACGGCCATCAGCTTTTATATGGTGCTCTTAACGCTGGTTGAGTTGAGTCAGTCGAACTTGAAGGATTACTGGCTTTTCAGTCTTGGCAATGCAATTACGGCGCTGCTGGTGAGTATTTATTTTACATGGAGATACATCCAGACCTCAAAAGGCGTATCAACGAAGTCGCTTTCTGTCCCGGACAATTCTAGTGCCGCACAGAAAGCCATTGATACTGGCGAGCCCTCGCTAGTTGAGAAGCTTGCCGACACCATGAAGCGTGGTTTTTACACTCAGAATGGTTTGTCCATAAATCAGTTGGCAAGTGAATTAAAGGTACCGGCGCATCAGCTGCGCAAGATAATCAATTCTGAAATGGGTTTTGACAACTTCACTCAGTTCGTGAATAGCTATCGCATACCGGCCGTACGTGAAGCTTTGTCGGACTCAAACCGTGCCAGAGAATCCATACTTACCATTGCCCTGGAAACCGGATTTAATTCTATTGCACCTTTTAACCGAGCTTTTAAACAACAAACTGGCATGACTCCCAGAGAATATCGTGATCAATTTCAAAAATGATCATAAGTTTTCAGTATCAATAAGACATGAGCAACCGATCTCTCTAATTTCCTGAACCATCGTCAATAAAGTTCAGGAGAATGCAATGCGCAAGTTTGTCTTATTCACCGTGATTTTTATTCTTATCACCAGCTGCATTATGGTCGCACCCGTTTATCAGTTTTTTTCCCACCGGGGAGACGTTCCCATGCCTCCGTGGGGCTATGTGACAATTCCCGCTGAGAGCCCCAGGTTTTCTCAGGTAGAAGATGACCGATACGCACAAGCCGCTGGGAAAGCAACTGAAACTCTCGAAGAACACCGTCAAAATATTAACAGTCCGGGTATCTCAGCCGCGGTCGCTATAGAAGGCAAGCTGGTCTGGGCAGGAGGTTCAGGTTGGGCCGACATTGAGGCTGGCAAACCCGTTAGCAAACTAACACAGTTTCGTATCGGCAGTACCTCAAAGGCCCTTACCTCGACATTGCTGGCGCGTCTTGTGCAGGAAAATATTTTGGGTTTAGACACGCCTTTGGCAACCATGGACGTCGGCAACCTTAACCCGGGCTGGCGCAATATTACTGCACGGCAACTGGCTTCGCATATGGCAGGACTTCCCCATTATGGTGACAGTACGGAATGGACAGGACTATACCGGTTTATGACCCTCAACACCCGTTATGAGGATGTACTGGATGCCGTTCATTTATTTGACGACAGTGACCTGTTATTTGCTCCCGGTGAAGACTTCAGTTATTCCAGTTTGGGCACAGTGTTACTCAGCGCGGTGATGCAGGAAGCAGCTAATGTTCCTTACCGGCAATTGATGCAAACCGAAGTGTTGGAACCTCTTGGCATGGAGCACACTTACGCGGAGCCACCTGTAGGTAAAGCCACAGCCGATATGGCCCGCTTTTACTGGCGAAGCGATGAGTCGAAACCCATTGTTAGGCCTTGGCGGGATGTGGATCTAAGTCATCGGCTGGCCGGGGGCGGCTTTGTTTCAACTCCTTCAGATTTGGTTAAGTTAGGTCTGGGGTTTATCGATAATAGATTTATTTCGGCGGACGTTCGCAAGCAATTCTGGACAACACAGACACTCAACAACGGAGAAGAGAATGAGCAGCACTATGCGATCGGCTGGCGTGTGCCCACGTATGAGTACGGTGAGGGCATAGGTGGACTGATGCTTGCCAATCATGGTGGCGTCTCCCGTGGCTCTCAAAGCTGGCTGATGGTTATTCCTCAATACAAGATGGCGCTAGCGGTTAATATTAACGCCAATACCGAAACCTTCTGGGACTTCGGCAGTGTCTCTACTGAACTTGCCCGGATTTTTATAAAGGTTCAGCAACAATCGAAGCCAAAATAAACTGATATTCTCCCTGAATAGTTTAGGCAGTCACGCTGGTATTCTGCATTGACTGCCTTTGCTTCTCATTCTTTACCAAACTTTCTGGCTATCCGCTCTGTTTACTAATTTACTTATTAAGTAAGCGGCTAAGAAAAAAGCAGACGTCGCAAAAATGTCTGGATGTATAATCCAGGTTGCCAGTCCCAGCAACACGCTTAAGTACTCGACCCAAACAAGCTTATTTTTTCTATTGACGCCAAACAAACTTAATTTGAACCAGACCGGTTGTCGTTTCCAGTATTTAGACTCTTTATCAATCACAGTAATTTCCTCTGTTAGCTTCGACACATCAACTTCGAATACAGAGGCCAGTGATTTAAGAGATTCCATACTTGCTTTATTACCGCTTTCTATACGTTGAATTGTCCTTACACTCAAGCCTGACATTATCGCTAATTGCTCTTGAGACCAATTCTTACGCTCTCGCAATTTTTTAATCATTTAAATTCTCCTGGTATCTGCATTCAGGCTCAATGATGAAGCAACAACGTCGGTGTCGGTCACGAAATATACACGACAGGCGGGCGACACAACGAATATTTTCGGGGCACTACTTTTTTGACTTTTAGCATAAATTTGTTGGTAGAAGGTATTGATGGCATCCAAGTCCTTATGATTTTCCTAAGTAAGGCGTAAGGAACTGAGCCACTATTTCAGAACACAGGCCGACCTCAACTTCTACGCCTCCTCCTCGGAGTATTTCAACTCCTTTACCATTGTTTCTGTTGTCTGGGTCGAGCATTGCTATAATCACATGTTTTATACCCGATGTGAGAAGTGTGCTCGCGCAAGCGGCAGTCCGGCCGACAAACGAACAAGGCTCTAAAGTAACATATGCTGTAACGTCGCTCAGGTCACCGGAATAAGCATTTAAAGCCTCTACTTCGGCATGACTTCCACCAATGGCCTGGGTAAAGCCTTTGGATACTATCCGGTCATTTTTAACCAGCACACATCCGACAGGAGGGTTTGGTTCACAGTGGGGAAGCGCTTGTTTAGAAACTTTCAAAGCTTCCAGCATGAATTTCTCAGACATTTGAAACCTTCAACCCCTGTTTAACTTGTTTATTTAAGTACGCCCTCATCAACAGCGCTCTCAAGTTTACTGCGCATGACAGACCAAAGCGCTTCGCTGCCGCTCTCTATCCGTTGGTTTACCGAAAACACTTTATCTTTCGTAATTCTGTGTGCTTTCCAGCTGTGCCCGTTACCATGAATATTATGAAGTAGGGGTGGAACTCTATCTACGGCCTTAGCGAACTTAGAATCTGCGGTTTCACCTGCTTCGAATTCATACCATAGCTCGATGAGTTCACCTTCCATTTCATCGGGTAAAATGCTAAGAATTCGTTTAATACCGGCTGCTTCTTCGTCTTTTAGCTCATTAGTTTCGCTGGCATAAATAATGGTGTCACCAGCGTCTATTTCGCCAAGGTCGTGAATTAGAAGCATCTTGACAACGCGCTCGATGTTTACCGACTCGTTAGCAAAATCTTTTAGCATCAAAGCGGAAAGACAAACGTGCCAGCTATGCTCTGCTGAGTTTTCGTAGCGCTCAAACCCTACCGGTTTTGTTTTGCGCAGTACGCCTTTTAATTTTTCTATCTCAACTATGAAATTTAGGATTTCTTCTATTTTCTTCATTAAAAGTCCCTTTTCATTTTGTAGTGTTAAATGTTTTCATATCGTGAGAACAACTGCTTTCGGGATATAGGTCGAGCGATTTGAGCTATGTTTAAGGTTTGAAGTTAACTCCAGCAGGAGCTGACTTTTGTTCAACTCCTGATTTCATACTAGAGCCAACACCATCTCGCCTGAAGTCAAACATATTGATTTCAAATGTGTTAATTGCAACTTGATCGTTTCCGGTTGAATGGGCAATCAAGCGCTTATGTGCGTCTTTGTAAGGGGCTTTTGCATATGAGCTTCCAAACTCCCCTGTATTGACTAATACCACGTGCTGGAACATGTGGTAGTTAAGAGCGTCAACCATTGTATCGAAAGAATTTACGTCTTGGTTTAAAGCTGGAATCAAATATGTGTTTGATTTATCGCGAAGATCTGCACTTAAAGAAATATCAGTCGCATCGAAGCAAATAGATCCCGTTAACATAAAACCTTTTTCACTCGGAAACTTAGGATGCTTAAGCTCAAGCATTAGTTGATATGGGCGCCAAGGAACCACACCATGCTCATCCTTCATTAAATTATGTTTTCCCTGGAGACGCTTGATCTCATTTTGGTTGCCGTTGTGTTTCTTCGGTACTATCCACAACGCAGTATTGTTTGGACCTTTAATGCTGGGTTGGTGAAGAAATGTCAGACCTGCCAAAACGATCGCGTGAGTTTTCCTCGAAAGCTGAACTAAAACATCGATATCGTCTTTATGAACAGCGAGCTCTGGCCATAGAATCAAGTCGGCATGACTCTCTTTTTGTCCTTTTGGCGGTTTTTCGATATGTTGAGCAGTAATATGCTCTATGACAAGCTTTGCAATTCGGGCGACATGCCTACGATGCTTAGCTCTATATGTTGGGTCCTCGAGTAACAAACCGTGAGCTAAAAAATCGGCCTTCTGAGGCAACTTAGATTGAACCATAGCAACCCTAAGGCTTTTTTTATCTGATTCCCAACTGGGCGTTACAAGTTCAGTTACACTCGGCATTTCTGATAATCGGCAGTAACTTTGTTTGAGTGTATCTAAACGCTCTTCCACGAGAGATTTTACATTTTCCACTGAAATCTCGTTTGGCCATTCAAACCCAAGATCATTGACTCTGATACCCGGCCACTTAAGCAATTTACTGAGTAAAGTTGTTAGCCAGCCTGAGAACTGTGCGTTTTCACCTGTTAGTGATTCAGGTGTGGTCATTAAGCCTATTTGTCGTTTAAACCTGGTGGACTTTAATCCACGGTAACCCGCTTTCGGAGGATGGCTCTGACCAAAACCCGTTGGGTCCTCATTCCCTGCTAGAGCTGCTCTAAGGCATAGTGCAATTCGCTGTAAAACAAAAGTGTCATCATGCTTAGCGTGTAAATGAGATGCTGCAGTTCCAATTGCATGCTGGAATGCTATTTCAATTTTTATGGGCTTATTGAATACATCAAGAGTTGGAGGATTGCAAAAATGGTCAAACTGAACCTTAGTCCGAGATAGGTTTATAACTTCATGGCTTTTAGCTTCACTTATAGAGACTTTTTCATCAATTAGCGAAAGCATTAATTTTAGAGCCATGATCTCGTTTGTGAACGGATTATCTGGGCGTGATATAAGTTTGTATAACGGTATGTGCTTTTTTATATCGGCTAATGGCTTCGCTGACGGTCGAATGGCGATATAAAGCTTCTTCGCTAAGTTATTTACGTATTCATCGCTAGACCAGCAATAGCGAAGAGATCTAGCATGGAGAAGTAGCGAGCGAAACAAATCTACGTCTTGCACAGCTATGAGTTCTAAAATGTCATGAACGTCCTCCCGCGCTTCAAGTAGTTCAGCAATGGCTCGGCGTAGTGGTTTCTTATCGTTGACTAATTGGCTAGCTACAAGAATACCAGCTGCTACTTCCCTAGGGGTAATCTCGTCAGGTAGCGTGATTTCTCTAAAGCCTCTTGCTAACTTAAAGATATAGTCGTGAAACAAGCCTTCGGAAGTCGCTTCGAGGGTTGTATCTAATCGGACCAAAAGTAGAAAACGCGCTTGCGTTGCTAAAAGATCGAAGCTCTCAGTTCCATTCTTATTTGCCTTACTCCGATCGTTTACCGTCTCGGTGTTAGTCTTTAATACTTTGATAGCCGATATTTGTATTGACTCAAAAAAGCCATCGATGTCGGCATGTGCGGGTATTGCGTCATCATCTTTTCTATGGATTACGGTAGCTGCATGTCTATAAATTTCAGATAGACAATAGTTCGCAATCGCCACTTGCCGTTGAAGCTGTTCCTTAGGGATTTCAAACCAGTTTGCATCGGGTAAATCTCTCAAGTAATTAAGTTGTTCCATTATAGGGTCGAGCAACTTGGTACTGGGGAACAGTTCAAGTCCTTTTTTAAGCAGTAGCACGAGTGCAGGATCTCGGCTCCAGCAAGCAACTAGTCGTCGTGCTAATCGTTCCTGTAAATAATCCCAATCTCCAGGGATTTGCTCCCCCTCACCATTGACTTCTCGCGCTGTAAAATGGCGAATATCATTTAATAGTCTTGATATTTTATTAGCAGCAAAACGCTTCAAAGTGTCTTCGCGGACATCAAAAATATCTTTTTCTATTACGGCAAGTCGATTAAAACGCCCGTGACTATCATCTTGAGTCGTTGATGAGGCACTAGATAGACTGAGAAGGGATTCAAGCTGACCAAGCTGAATGTTAGCATCTTCATAAGACACTGGACCTGAAATGCTTTGTTGTATTTCCTCTAGGGTGCTCGATATGCCGACCGACTTACCTCTAAATACCTCAACTTTGGTTTTTCTTTTGTTTAACTCAAGATTTAGCTTTTTGAGCTCAGGAGACATTTTATTGACAATAGCCTCCTTGATAATATCGAGGTAAGGCTTCTCTTTGACTTCCATTGGAAAAGTTTCAAGCAACTTTTTACGATTAGGCCCAATTATAACAATACGCATGTCATCAACGTAACGGGAGTAATCTACAACTTTTATGTCGCCACCTGAGTCTACGGATTTCCCGATGAGTGTACTCATGTATTCGTCAAATTCGGCCATATATATATTAGATAAGAAGCCTGACGCAACAAGCCCCTGAGGTAAGCCTCTGGGGGCTTGGTTATTTTTCCTATTCTTTGAGCCGAATAGTTCTCCAAACGCTTTCTCTGCGTTATCTGACCACTTCCAATTATTAAAAGCTGTTAAGACATTCTCAACTATATTGAAAGTACTATCTTCAGAATGGTTCTGGTTCGTGACAATACCCCCAATCTTATTAATGAGCAGACTTCGATCGATACAGTCAAAAAACTTGGAAAGATCGAGCTCTATTAAATAGACTTCTTCGTCCTCAGCCTTTTCATGGAGCTCTCTTTTCGCAAAATAATAGGGACGCTCAAGGAACTTCCTATAGTCAGCAAAGTATTTGCTGTAGGTGGTTGTAGAGCCATAGCTATGCTCTACCTTATCTGCTTCGTACCTACAGAATAGGCGATTTCCATAGCTTACAACTCCTTTATCATGGACCTCATCGTAGTTAGTCGCAGGATCACCTTGAATTGCTTCAACTTCATTTGCTAGACACATCATGACTAAAGTCATTATTGTTTGGTCTCGCACACAGGTGTGCGCTAGAGGTCTTAGCTTCAGATCACATTTGTCACTTTTCTTTGGGATATTTTCGTCACTCTTTGACTGATCAAAAGAGCTTGATACTGGTTGCCATAAGAGTTTGAATTCAGAAATAGCGAAAGGATCTTCGGGTTTGATAAATTCCCATGGCTGAGTTTTAGGAGCTGGTACTAACTCTAGCGGCGAAAAAACCAGCTTGCTTTTGCTCTCGTTTATCCAGTCAACGCAACGATTTGGCAAGTCTATAGATGAAATATCAAGTTCAAAATTATCAGCATACCAATTAGTGGTTCGGATGTAGTCGTGAGCTTTCTTCCAAGCGAGAGCCATTAAAAGAGGATCACTCAAATAGTCGTCGTTTAATACTAACTTGTCATACTTTCTATCCAATAATGGCATTTAGTCATCCTTAAGTAACTCTCGTTCCATGATATTGAGCAACTATGTTATAGCGGCCTCTATCTGCTTGGCTCGGTAATTCAGTTACTACCCGCTACTGAATTAAATTGGGTTTACTACGAGGAAATGCATAGGCCTGCTAGCTCTCAGCCTTCCTGTCGCTATCGATTTTTCTGAGTATCACATGCAAAGTAGCAAGATAAAAATAGAACATCCAACTTAACCATATAGCAGTGTCATATGAGGTTTTTTGCTTAGCATTGTGATGCCGAATACCAAAATTATTCGCTATGTTAAACAAATCGTTTTCATCAGACTTAGTTAAAAGCGTTTTCATTTTAGGGCGAAGGTACTCAAGCACATCAGCTAAATCCCGTACAGCCTGTCTTCTGTCATCAATGGTTGAGCCATGTCTGCGGTATCTCAAGACGGCTGACTCGATTCTTTTCCGAACATTCTGATCTTTTGTTGGAACGTCTGCTTCAAAGATTGTTTCGAACCCGGCATCAGGTTTATTAAGGACTTCACCTTCTAACGAGAGCTCAAATGGATTGCAGTAGTGCGATAAAAGATCATTTATTTTTTCTACAAATACAACCTGACCTTCTTTCTTATTGAAGGTCTCCCAATGCATCCCGCATCCGTTGTAATTGTGCATGGTGCCGTCGACTGGTTTTGAAACGTTCTGATATAAGAATTCAATTACGTCAAACAAATCATCTTCGCTATAGCCCTTACAGTATTGAGAGATCGGCCAAATATGCTTTTTTCTAATCTTGAGAAGTATCTCAAGTTCTATATCGCGAATTTTGCCAGGAACGTGATCAGCGTCAACACACCAAAAACCGAATGCCTCGCTGAAATACCCATCATCCTCAAGCTGTTGATAAATCCGTAGAAATAATTCGATTACATCGTCAAGAGGAAGTCCGTTAAGGTTTGGGTTATTTCCGGTACGTTGAGAGTAGTATTTATGAGGCATCATGTTTCCCCAAAGCCTAACGTTTAACTAGCGTGGTAGCGCAATTGTCTAATTAACGCCTGTTATTAATTTTCTGTAACTTCCAAAAGCTCACCAACTTCACAATCGAAATATTTACAGAGCGCCTCCAAAGCAGCGAAATCAATCCGCTGAGCTGTTTCTTTATACAACAATGTCACGGTATTACGGTTTAATCCAGTATCGCGCGCAACGTCCATTATTTTTAGCTTTCGCTCGCCCATCATCCGCGCTAAATGACACTTAATCATGACCACCTCGTAAAAATGTTATCTAAAATGACAAAAAAACATTGCAAATGATATTTTGCGTGATAATATGTCATTTAGGATGGCAATTTGGAACTCAGAAATACGTTATGCCATTCAGTCTATCAATCAATTAAGGAGTTTGCCATGTTAAATGACATGACGCTTTTAACCACTGCCGAACTGGCTGAGCGGATCAAGTATGACCCTCGCACCATTAGGGAGCAGCTGAAGGACTCAGTGCTTCATGAGGGAGTTCACTACATTCGGCCATTTGGCGGTAGGAAAATCCTGTTTCTCTGGGAAGCCATTAAGCGCGATATAAGTCAGGACTCTTCTGATTCACTAGCAATTCCGATGGCAAAAGGAGGTATTGCTCATGGGTAGTGTTAATTCACGCCCTGAGACCGGTAAGTTGTTCATCGACTTCCGTTACAAGGGTAAACGCTGTCGCGAACAAACCTCTCTTGAGGACACGCGGGAAAATCGTAAGCGGGTGCAGAAGTTACTCGATCGGGTTGAAGCGGAAATCACTCTTGGCACTTTTGATTACGGTAAGCATTTCCCGGGAAGTGCAAAGGCGCAGCAATTCAAAGAAATGCAGGTGCGCAGTCAGCATTTGGATACGCCACTGTTCAGTGACTTTGCTAATACGTGGTTTGCTGAAATGCGTATTCAGTGGCGAACATCACATGCTGATACGGTGCGAATTACATTGGATAAGTATTTAGTCCCAGCCTTTGGGGAAAGGGAAGTTGGCCGCATCACCAAAGCGGAAGTACTTGAGTTTCGGGCCTCACTCG